>JBMLOQ010000126.1:0-15903 GCA_049242885.1 Chitinophagaceae bacterium | reverse complement strand
CATTTCGAAAGAGAACATTGGTGGTACAAGGCAAGAAAAAATATTTTACAATATTTAATTGAAAAGAAGATTTACAAATCGCAGCCTTTAAAAATATTGAATGTAGGTACTGCAACAGGTGCAACAAGCCTTATGCTACAAAATTTTGGCGAAGTTACAAGTGTAGAGTATGATGATGATTGTGTAGCATTTGTAAATTCCCTAACAAATTTAAATGTGCAAAAAGGCGATATTACTCAACTTCAATTTAACAACGAAAGTTTTGATTTAGTTTGTGCTTTTGATGTTGTAGAACACGTAAAGGAAGATAAAAAAGCAGTTGATGAACTTATGAGAGTTTGCAAACCAAATGGTCATGTATTTATAACAACACCAGCATTCATGTTTTTATGGAGCGAACACGATGTTGTAAATCATCATATCAAAAGATATACAAAAAAAGAATTAGGGAGCTTATTTAAAAGTCATAATTCAACATTCATTATACAATCATATTTCAATAGTATTTTATTTTTACCAATTGCTGCCGTTAGAGTTTTACTTTGGCCATTTCAAAAATTAAGGAATAAAAATAAACCTGTTGAAAGTGATTTTTCAAGATTTAATGCTGGTTTTGTAAGCAAATTATTGTTTACAATTTTTAATTCAGAAAAACATATACTTAACAATTTTAGTTTGCCATTTGGAGTTAGCATAGCCATAATGGTAAATAAAACAGCCAATTAAAGTCAAAACTAGCATACAAAATCACCAGTTTTGGTTTTACATAAACCACTAATTTTGCAGCCTTAAAAACGAAATATGCAAAAAGGACCAGTTTCAAATTTCATACAACATCATTATCGACATTTCAATGCAGCTGCTTTAATGGATGCTGCCAAAGGCTACGAACAACATTTGCTTGAAGGTGGCAAAATGATGATTACTCTTGCAGGTGCCATGAGTACAGCAGAATTGGGAATTTCTTTGGCCGAAATGATTAGACAAGGAAAAGTAGATATCATTAGCTGTACTGGTGCTAATCTTGAAGAAGATGTAATGAACCTTGTTGCACATAGCCACTACAAAAGAGTTCCAAACTATAGAGATTTAACCCCACAAGACGAGTGGGATTTATTAGAAAATCATTATAATAGAGTTACAGATACTTGTATTCCTGAAGAAGAAGCATTTAGGCGTTTGCAAAAGCATTTAGTAAAACAATGGAAAGATGCTGCTGAAAAAGGAGAAAGATATTTTCCTCATGAATTTTTATACAAAACTGTTTTGAGTGGGGAATTAGAGCAATATTATGAGATTGATAAAAAAGATAGCTGGATTGTAGCTGCTGCTGAAAAAAACATTCCTATTGTTTGTCCAGGATGGGAAGACAGCACTACAGGAAACATTTTTGCAAGCTATGTAATTAAAGGGGAATTAAAAGCAGATTTAGTTAAAAGTGGTATTGAATATATGGTTTGGCTTACCGAATGGTATAGAGCCAATAGTGGAGGTAAAGGTGTTGGATTTTTCCAAATTGGAGGTGGTATAGCAGGTGATTTTCCAATTTGTGTAGTGCCTATGATGTATCAAGATTTAGAGTGGCACGATGTACCTTTTTGGAGTTACTTTTGTCAAATAAGTGATAGCACAACTAGCTTTGGTAGTTATAGTGGTGCTGTTCCAAACGAAAAAATCACTTGGGGCAAACTAGATATAAACACACCAAAATTTATTGTAGAAAGTGATGCTACCATTGTGGCTCCTTTAATTTTTGCATGGATTTTAGGCTGGTAGAAGTTATTTGATAATTAATATTTAAGATTGGTTGATTGAGAATTTAAAATTGTGTGTTTTGTACAACCCTTAGTGAATTTAGTGTTAAACATCCAACTTTAAACTCAACTCATCATATTACTAACTACTAATTTAACATGAAAAAAATTGCTTTAATACCTGCTCGCTACGCAGCAACACGCTTTCCTGCAAAATTAATGCAACAATTGGGCAACAAAACGGTTATAAGAACAACTTATGACAACACAGTTGCCACCCAATTATTTGATGAAGTTATTGTAGTTACGGATAGTGAATTAATTTACGACGAAATAATTAAGCATGGTGGCAAAGTATTGTACAGCAACAATAAACATGAAAGTGGAAGCGATAGAATTGCAGAAGCTTGTGAATTTATTAAATGTGATATTGTAGTAAATGTGCAAGGAGATGAACCTTTTGTACGCAAAGAACCCTTAGAAAAACTGTTAAAAACTTTTGAAGATGAAAATGTACAAGTAGCCAGTTTAATGCAAGTTTTAACAGATGAAAAATTAATTGCCGACCCAAACTATGTAAAAGTTGCTGTTGATAAAAACTTTAATGCCTTATTTTTCAGTAGAAGTGTAATACCATATAAAAGAGATGAAAATTTTACACCAACTTATTATGAACATATTGGTGTTTATGCTTTTAGAAAACAAGCATTAATGAATTTTACAAAATGGGAAATTACTCCATTAGAAAAAGCTGAGAAAATTGAATGTCTGAGGTATTTAGAAAATGGAATATCCCTAAAGATGGTTGTTACAGAATATTTTGGTGTAGAAATTGATACACCAGAAGACCTAGTTAAAGCGAATGAATTTTTAAACAAACAATAAAAAATAATTTTAAATGGAATATTTATTTACAAGTGAAAGCTTAGTAAGCCTTCTAGTTTTAATAATTTTAGAAGTAGTATTAGGTATTGATAATGTAATTTTTGTAAGCATTATAATGAATCGTTTGCCAAAAGCTCTGCAACCTAAAGCAAGAATAACTTGGATGATTACAGGAATACTTTCTAGAACAGTTTTATTATTTGGATTATCTTGGCTATTGGCACAAAAAGGGAAAACAATAATTTCGCCATTTGGAAAAAATTTAGATTTATCGAGTATTGTAATGGTTCTTGGAGGTCTTTTTTTAGTGTATAAAACCGTAAAAGAAATTCATCACAAACTAGAAGGAGAAGTAGAAAGCTATGGCTCTAATAATGCAAAAACACTAAGTTTTGGTGCTGGTATTGCACAAATTATGCTTATTGATGCTGTATTTAGTTTTGATAGTATTATTACAGCTGGGGGCACTGCAAAACATTTAGAAATAATGATAATTGCAGTTGTTTTTGCTATGATAATTATGTTTGTTTTTAGTCCAAAAATTTCAGCATTTATAAGCAAGCATCCAACATTAAAAATGCTAGCATTAAGTTTTTTGGTGATGATAGGAATTTCTTTATTAGTTGAAGGTTGGGATCATGAAAGTGCAGAAAAAATTCATCTTAAAAACTATATTTATTTTGGAATGGCATTTTCTGTTGGGGTAGAAATGTTGAATATGCAATTAAGAAAAAAATCTACCAAACCAGTTGAATTACGAGAGCCAAAATTGCCTGAAGAAAATAATGGAGACGATATGGCATCGTAAATTTTAGCCATGCAAAAACCTGTATTAGTTATAAAATTAGGCTCCGCAGTGTTGGCTAGTAAAGATGGAAAAACCAACGCTTCCATAATTAAAAAAATAGCATCTGAAGTTGCTACTTTTCAAAAAAATTATGCCACAATTTTAGTTAGTAGTGGTGCAGTAAGTAGCGGTAAACATTTTCTTAAAAATTACAAAGCAACTTTAACCGAGCGTAAAGCTGCTGCTGCTATTGGCAACCCCATTCTAATTAATAACTATCAAAAACATTTTAGCAAGCATAATTTAACAGTTGCACAAGCATTGTGTGAGCGTCATCATTTTAGCAACAGAAATCAGTTTTTACAACTAAAAAATACTTTTGAAGAATTTTGGAATAACGATGTTATACCCATTGTAAACGAAAACGATTTAATTAGCAATAATGAGCTTAAGTTTTCTGATAATGATGAACTAGCAACACTTTTATCTATTGGCTTTAATGCTCAAAAATTAATTATTTGCACTTCTAGTGGTGGATTTTTAGACAACAATAAAAAGTTAATAAAGGTAGTACCTATCATAAATGATACTATTTTATCTTACATCAGTAAAGAAAAATCATCAGTTGGATTAGGTGGCATGCTGTCTAAAATTACTTTTACCCAACTTGCAACTTCATTAGGTATTGAAGTTTATATAACAGGACTTAATGGCAAAAATCCTCTATCTAAAACACTTGCTTTACAACAAGGCACTTATTTTAAAGCCAAAAAATCGAGCCTCAAAGAGCGTCAGAAATGGCTTATGAGTGGTTCTGTTACAGCAGGAGAAATTCAGGTTGATTTAGGGGCTGAAAAAGCATTGCAAAACAGAAAAAGTTTACTTACAATCGGCGTTACAAAAACAAATGGTGTTTTTAATGGTGGGCAAGTAATTCAGATAATAAATCAAGATGGTGACATTATAGGTGTTGCAAAAACTAAATTAAACCAAGAAGAAATTATTAAAAATCTTACAACAAAAAATGTAATGGCTGCCCATGCCGATGATATAGTTTTATTCTAAAAAAGCATACCATGACTTCCATCCAAAAACAAATTATTTTAACGAAAAAAGCCAGTACAACTTTACAGGAAATTAAGTTAAACCAAATAAACCTACTTCTGAAAAATATTTCAAAAGCTTTAGTTGATCATGCCAAAACAATTATCATTGAAAACAAAAAGGATGTAGCAAAAATGAATATTGAAAATCCTTTGTATGATAGGTTATTATTGAATGAAACAAGAATTAAAGCCATTGCAAACAGTATCAATAAAGTTATTAAACTACCTTTCCCTTTTAACAAACCTATAGAAAAGAAAAATTTACCAAATGGAATTTTGCTCGAAAAAATAACTACACCATTGGGTGTGGTTGCAGCCATTTTTGAATCTCGTCCAAATGTTGTTGCAGATATTGCAACCCTTTGTTTAAAAAGTGGAAATGCTTGTGTGTTAAAAGGAAGTAAAGATGCTCACCATACTAATGTTGCCATTGTTGCTATAATACATAAAGAGCTTAAAAAATTAAAACTTCCTATTCATTTAGTTTTATTACTTCCACCAGATAGAGAAGTTGTAAATGAGTTGTTTACTGCAACAAAATACATTGATGTTATTATTCCAAGAGGTAGTAATAGTTTAATAGAATATGTTCGAAAAAATAGCCTTGTACCTGTAATTGAAACTGGAGCAGGTGTTTGCCATGTATATGTGCACGAAAAAGCCAATTTGCAAATGGCTATAAGCATAGCTGTAAATGCTAAAACAAGTCGTCCATCTGTATGTAATGCAATAGATACAATTTTGATTGATGAAAAGATTGCTTCAATTTTTTTACCATTATTAGCAATTGAATTTGATAAAAAACAGGTTGATATTATTGCAGATGCCAAATCTTATAAAATATTAAAAGGATATTCAAAGTTAACAAAGGCCAATAAAGAAGACTTTTATAAGGAGCATTTGTCATTAACCTGTTCAATAAAAATAGTAAAAGACTTTAAACAAGCTTTAGAACATATAAATGAACATGGAACTAAACATTCAGAGGCCATAATAACCGAAGATAAAAAAACTGCTACCCAATTTTTAAAGATGGTTGATGCAGCTGCTGTGTACCACAATGCTAGTACAAGATTTACTGATGGAGAAGAGTTTGGCTTGGGTGCAGAAGTTGGAATTTCTACTCAAAAACTGCATGCACGTGGCCCTTTTGCTCTAGAAAAATTGGTTACGGAAAAATGGATTTTGAAAGGTAATGGTCAAATACGTTAGGTGAATTATTAAATTTGATTAACGCTACATTTTCAATTTGTAATTATATTTACTTTTAAAAAAAATATATGAGTCCATTTATTGCAGAATTTATTGGAACAGCGATGCTTATGATATTTGGCAATGGTGTAGTGGCAAATGTTGTATTGAATAAAACCTTGGGTAATAATAGTGGTTGGCTAGTTATAAATTTTGGTTGGGCTATGGCAGTTTTTATTGGTGTTTATATTTCTAGCAGTTATAGTGGAGCTCATTTAAATCCTGCTGTAACCATTGCAGATGCTATAAAAAATAGTGATTTTTCAAAATTATGGGTTTACCTACCTGCCCAATTTTTAGGAGCAATGACAGGATCTAGTTTGGTTTATGTAATTTATAACGAACATTTTAATCAAACCGAAGATCAATCTTCCAAACTAGCTTGTTTTTGTACTGCACCAGCTATTCCAAATTTTAAGAGAAATTTCATAACAGAAACCATCATTACTTTTGTGTTTGTATTAAGTATTTTTATGCTAAGCAATAACCCAAAAAGTGTTGAATTAGGAGCTCTATCTGCATTGCCTGTAGCTTTACTAGTTTTGGCTATGGGTTTATGCCTTGGTGGTCCTACTGGATATGCAATTAACCCAGCTAGAGATTTTGGACCAAGATTAATGCATTTTGTTTTACCCATTAAAGGAAAAGGGGAAAGCAATTGGGCTTATGCAGCAGTTCCCCTCTTTGCTCCTATTGTAGGAGGAATATTGGCTGCTTTGTTTTATAAATATTGCTTTTAAATATTACTTCAAAATTCGTTTAATTTCATTGGCTTTCTCCATCAATTCCCACAAATAATCCATATTTTCTTTTTCTAAACAAGCCTTAAATTTTTTCAATTGGGCTATATGCTCGTTTAAAACATCCAACACATTTTCTCTATTCTGCATAAAAATAGGTGCCCACATGGCAGGATTACTTTTTGCTAAACGTACAGTACTTTCAAACCCTCCAGCAGCTAATTCAAAAATGGTGTTTTCTTCTTTTTCTTTTTCAAGAACAGTATTTGCAAGGGCAAAAGAGGTAATATGTGATATATGACTTACATAAGCAGCATGAACATCATGTTCAATAGCATTCATATACAACAAGTGCATACCTAAAACGGAATACAGATTTTCAATAGTTTCTAAAGCCTTTACATTAACTTTTTCTTTATTACAAATTACACAGGCTCGTCCTTCAAAAGCGTTATGCAAAGCAGCTGAAGGCCCACTAAATTCTGTACCCCACATTGGGTGTGTTGCAACAAATTGATTACCTTTTTGATGATCTTCAACTAAACTACACAAACTAGATTTTGTGCTACCTACATCAAACACCACTTTATCAGTTGATATTAAATTTAAAATTTCTTCTGCTATGGTTAATGTAGCTTGAACAGGGATGGCAATACAAATAATAGTTGCTTTACTTACACATTCATCTAAATTAACAATTTCATCAACTAGTTTGGCCTCTAATGCTTCAGCTGCATGCTTTTCACTAGCTTCCACACCAATAATTTTACCAGTAAATCCTTTATATCTTAACGATTTAGCAATAGACCCTCCTATTAATCCTAAACCAATAATACCTAAAGTATGCTTGTTTAAACTTTCTATATTTTTCATTTAAAACAAATGTTGAATTTTCTTAATTGCTTCAATACTGTTTGATAGTTGTTCTTTTTTACTACATAAGCTAATTCTGATGTAATTATTTCCATTTGATCCAAAAATTCCACCAGGAGTGATAAACACATTCGCATTATACAAAACAACATCACTTAATGCCCCACCCTTGCCTAATTGATGATTTGTAAGCTTAGCTTCTTGATTTACAGATGCCCATACAAACATGCCAACTTGATCTTTACTATAAGTACAAGGCAACAAATTCAACAATTCAAACACCAATTCTCTTCTTTGCGAATAAGCTTCATTCAAAGACGTATGCCACTCATCAGATAACTGCAAAGCCTGTGCAGCTGCTAATTGAACTGGCAAAAACATACCACTATCCATATTACTTTTAAAACGTAACACTTCATTAATCCTTTCCTCATTTGCACAAAGCATCCCAACCCTCCAGCCTGCCATATTATGACTTTTACTTAAACTATTTAACTCTATGGCTACATCTAAAGCACCTTCAATTTGCAAAATCGAAATTGGATTATCATTTAAAATAAAACTATATGGATTATCATGAATTACTAACAAACCATGCTTTTTAGCAAATGCTATGAGTTGCTCAAACATGTGTACATTGCCATTTGTGCCAGTTGGCATGTGTGGATAATTACAAAAAATAGCCTTAATTTTATGTTTACTGCTAGCAATTAATTGTTCTAATTCGCTAAAATTTGGATAATAATTATACTCATTTGTAAGATTATAATAAACAGGTGTTGCACCACTTAATAAAACTGCACTTGTGTAAGTTGGATATCCAGGATTTGGAATTAAAACACCATCACCTTGCTCAAAATAGGTCATACAAATGTGCATAATCCCTTCTTTGCTGCCTATTAATGGTAAAATTTGAGAAGCTGCATCTAAAGCAACTTTGTACTTTTTTAAATACCAACTTACAATGGCTTCTCTAAAAATATTTGAGCCTTTATATGATTGGTATGCATGGGTGTTTAATTTAGACGATTCACTATGTAATACTTCAATCACAGAGGGATGAGGAGGCAAATCTGGGCTTCCGATACCCAAATTGATGATATTTTTACCTTGCTTATTCAAGCCTTCAATTTCTCTTAATTTTTGTGAAAAATAATATTCACCTATACCATTTAATCTACTTGCAGTTTTCATAATTATTATTGATTTCCATTTTTATAAACACCAAATATTTTTAATTCCTCAGTTTGTTTTTGAATTTCTGCTTCCACTACTTTCCATTGTTGTAAACTTTCAAATTCAACATCTGCATGAAAGCTATATTTAAATTTTGTTCCAGCAATTGGCATACTTTGAAGTTTGCTTAAATTACAATCATTGGAAGCAATTGTGGCCAACACTTTTGCCAAGCTACCTTTTGTATGATTTGTTGAAAAATGTATGGAAGCTTTATTTGCATTTTCTATTTCCATCGAAACCGTTTTTGGCTGTAAAACCAAAAATCGTGTATGATTATTTTTTTGAGTATGGATATTTGGAACCAAAATTTCTAATCCAAATAATTCTGCTGCCAATTTTCCTGCAACACCTGCAATATGTTTACTTTTATATTGATGAATATGCTTTGCCGATAGTGCTGTATCTTCTGTTTCAACCAACTTCCAATGTTTTGTGCTTAAGAAGTCCATACATTGCAAAATGGCCATGTGGTGGCTATGTACTTCTTTTATATCTTGCAACTGCACACCAGGATTTACTAATAAGTGTTGCTTTATAGGCAAATAAACTTCGCCAATAATTTCTAAATTACTTTTTTGCAACAAAGAATAATTGGGCAAAATACTACCGGCAATTGAATTTTCAATAGCCATTACTCCACCATTACTCTCCTTTTTATTTGAAGCTATTTTTACTACATCTCTAAAATTACCACAAGTAATCACCTTAACGTTTTTACCAAAATATTGCTGTGCAGCCATTTGATGAAAGCTACCTTCAAAACCCTGAATTGCAACAGTTGTAATAGATTTATTCATTATCGTTTACATTTACCTTAAAAAAAAGTCCCACATTTATAATGTGGGACTTTTAAATTTTTATGTTTTACTTACATACAAATAGTCCCTTATTTATTAAAATAATAAAAGTAAAAAAAACTAAAAGATGTATGTAATTGTTTTTCCATTGAGCAACGAATATACAGTTTGAAGATTAAGTATTCCAAATTAACTATAAAAAAAATCTACTTTACAATTTGAATTTTAATAAATCAATAGAAATGATTATGTAATACATTAACAAGTTTTAATAAAACTATATTTTTTTTATTGATAATGCCAAACAAAGCCAACCAGCAATAAAACACAAACCACCTAAAGGTGTAATTGCTCCAATTATATTAAAATTGTTGTAACCATTAACTTGCAAAGCAATTAATGCATATAATGATCCACTAAAAATTATGATACCTAAAGTAAGTAATATGGCACAAATTTTAAGTAATTTTACTTCATAAGTTTTTAATAATAGCCCAACAAACAATAAGGCAATAGCATGGTACATTTGATAACGAACAGCAGTCTCAAAAGTTTTATGTTGCTTTGCATTTAACACATTTTCTAATCCATGACTACCAAAAGCTCCTAATGCTACACTAAGTAATGCAGCAATTGCTCCAAAAATTATAACATTTTTATACTTCATTATTAGTTGAGAATTTTGTAATTACTTGAATGAAATTTTGTTCACTTATTTGATGACTATCAAAAACAAATTCAGCTTGGTTATAAAAAGGAAATCTATCTTTTAATTTTTGAGTCAAAAACAACTCTAGCTCTTCTATTGATTGATAACTTTTCAAAAGGGGGCGTTTTTCGATATGCTTAAAAACCCTTTGTGCAATAACTTTAACATCAGTATTTAAAAAAAAAGTAACACCACTATTTTTCATAACTTGGGCGTTATCAAAAAAGCAAGGCAAACCACCACCTGTAGCTACTATTGTTGGCAATGTTGTACTGCTAACAATATCTTGCAAAACCATTTTTTCTTTTTCTCTAAAAAAAGATTCTCCAAATTTTTCAAATATTTGAGTTGTAGAAAGTTGGGTTTTATTTTCAATTAATGTATCTGTATCTATATAATTATAACTTAGTTTTTTGGCTAAATAATGAGCCCAGTAGGACTTTCCACATCCCATTAATCCCCACAAAAAAAATAAATTATTGTTTTTAAGCACTTGTCAAAAGTAGTGTCAAAGTTGTTGTTTGTTGAAGTTAAAATAAACTATAGCCAATTAAGTTGAAATTTGTTAATACTTCAACTCAATTTAGATACTTACTTATCTTTTACAGTAACACCTTTCATAGTTCTTTTTTTGGTATCACCTTTAAAAATTTCATCTGTAGCAATAAGCAAGCGAGGTAATTGCTTAATAATTTTTATAGTGTACTCATTTCCTTCATAAAAAACTTTGTTGGTATTTTCAGAAATCATGTTACTTGGCAACAACTGATATATAGCACCATCAAAGGCAGATAAACCATTTACCCCAAAATTTAAAAATTTATCTTCCCCTTCTTCAAATGCAATAGCTAGTCTATTTGGGTAAATATGCTTACAAACGCCTTTAGTATTGGCCTTTAAAATTATTTGATTAATGTATTTTCCGTTACTAAAAAACAATTTGCCAGAAGTAATTTTTGCAGTATCGCTTTTAACTTCTCTAGTAAGCTCAATATCACTATCTACATAATATTGTAGTTTTTTAAAGTCTAAACTTTTTGCTTCAATTTGCTTACGAATTGCAGATGTAAGATGGGTAGTTTTAGAACTGCAACTAGCCATCAACATAGCAGCAATAAAATAATATAGTATTTGCTTTATAGGTTTCATGTATTGTAAATACGGTACAAATTAATGTTAATTTACAACAAAATCATCACCCTTATTAAAGGGATTATTAATTTTTGGGTTTTGGCATTGTTGGTTTTTCCATTGGAGCAATTACAATCTTTGGGCTTAACTTGGGTAATTTATTAATTGCAGCTTTAGAATTGTAAAACATTCCATCTATAAAAAACCAATTTTTTCCATTATCATCACTTAAAGCAATAATTGTAGTTTTAGTACTCATTTCTCCCATAGGTGTAGCAATAGAAGTTGTCATGGGGAAACTTGCCTGTTGCTGCTTATTAAAGTTTTCGATTTTACTAACATCACCAATTAATATTTTGGAAATTTTTACACCAAACATTTTTTGATATTTGTAGATGGAGTCTTGAGTTTGTTTAATTTTTTCTTTTCCACCCTGTGCATTTATAATACTTGGGTGCAAATAAGTAATGTATTCATCTAACTTTAAACTCGACAAGGCTGTAGCCATTTTCATGGCTCTTTGTTTAATTTGAGTTGCTTGGTTTTGGGCAAGTAACATGTGATTTGAAATCAATAAAACACTACACAAAACAATAATTTTTTTCATACCTTTTATTTTATAAATCTCTCTTTTTAATTATCCATAAACTTAATAACCAGAAAATTAAAGTGTACAGTAAAGTTAGCCAAATATGTTGATTAAATTGACTAGCTAATAAATTATACCTTTCTTCACCAAATTTACTCATAAAAGTAGGTAAAGGTGTAAGTCTGTTGCTTATCTCTAAAAATAAAAACCTGCCCAAATCGTTAGTGTATTTACGTCCTAAGCCTTCCAAAATATTTTCTACAATAACGGAGTAAAAAATAAATACCCCCAATGTTATAAATGCTCGTCTCAATAAAAGCCCTAATAAAAATGCAAAACTTAACTGCGAAAGGGTTTGCAAATAAAAGTAAATCATATACTTAAATTGGTTGTAAGGCTGCACAATAGTTTCTGAATTTTTATTTATAATACCAATTGCAAAACTTACGATAATAGCCAAACCAGCTGTGATAGTAGCAACAATTAATACACTAAAAAACTTGCCTAATAAAAAATTATTTCTACTCCAACCATCAATAATGTTT
Organism: Chitinophagaceae bacterium; assembly: GCA_049242885.1. Taxonomy (GTDB): domain Bacteria; phylum Bacteroidota; class Bacteroidia; order Chitinophagales; family Chitinophagaceae; genus CAIVPM01. Next base: position 3,497 of record JBMLOQ010000126.1, on the reverse strand, counting down.
TGCCTATTGGTTTTGTAGGTGTATTCGTTACAAATTAGCATGATAATTAAAATAGCTGGTATTATCATGAACAAAGAAGATGAAAAAGCTACTGTTTTAAATACTTCTGGAAATGTAAAAGGTGAACCAAAAACTGCTGTTGCAATTTGTGCAGCCATGTCTTTAGAACGTGTCATATCTTTATGAATAAAATAAAACAATGAGTTTATTCCAGGATATGATAAAATAGTAATTCCCAATATCCACCAAAAAGCTGGATATTTTTTAATTTTAAGCCACTCTGTTTTTAATATTGAAAACATAATTTTTAATTTCTAATTGATAATTGTTTGATTTTAAGAACACTTGAAAAACATTTAACTACAGGTTTTAAATTAATTGCCAGTAAGTTCAAAAAACTTTTCTTCTAACCTTTTACGCTTTATAGACAAGTATTTTAAAACAATATTGTTTTTAAAACAAAACTCATTTATGCTTGTAGTGCTTGAACCTCCTTTTACAAAATGTAATTGTAGGGTTTCGCTCGTTGTGATGATTGATTTTAAACCATCAAAATGTTGAATAATGTTAAACAACGCCTCATTATTTTCTGCAGCAATTTCAACTACATCTTCATCTACCAAAACTTCATCTACAGTTCCACAAGTAATTAAATTCCCTGTTTTTAATATGGCAACATGGGTACATACTTTTTCTACCTCATCCAATAAATGGCTTGCCATAATAATGGTATGCCCTTTTGTGCTTAAAAGCTTAATCAGTTCTCTAATTTCAGCAATGCCCACTGGGTCTAAACCATTAGTTGGCTCATCTAATACAATAACTTTTGGGTTTCCCAAAAGTGCAGAGGCTATGGCTAACCTTTGTTTCATACCTAAACTATAGGTGCTAAATCTACTATTCTTTCTTTCTGTTAATTTTACTTGTTCCAAAACAGTATCAATATCATTTTTATTGCCTCTGCCACTTATGCTTTGCACTACTTGCAAATTGCTTACAGCAGATAAATAATGATAAAAATTGGGTGTTTCTAAAAGGCTTCCTATACCTTTTCTCAAATCGGAGGTGGGCTGCTTTCCCATCCAAAAATACTCGCCACTATCTGCATTTAACACATTTAAAATAATACTTAGCAGGGTAGTTTTACCACTTCCATTAGGGCCTAATATTCCATATACACTTCCTTGAGGAATAGAAAAACTTACACCATTTAATGCTTTAATTTTTCCGTATGATTTATGTAAATTTTTTATTTCAAGAATATTCATTTTCCAATTTTTTTTAAAAATAAGTACACTTAAATTCATTTAGGCTAGTAATTATTTAATAGGCATGTTTATAATTTAAATGGCTGTGTTTTATATTTTCAAAACCGAAATGCAAACTAGCAATTTGCTTAATATCTTAGAATTAACAAAACTTTAGAAAAAAATTCTCCAAAATATCAAACGTTTGAATTTATTTCCCATAATTTCACAAAAAATTAAAATATGAAAAAAATACTTTTAACGTTTGCCTTATTTTTAGGTATTACTACAACAAATTTTGCTCAAACTCCTGAAGAAGTAAAAGCTCAACGAGCAACAAGTTTACAACAAATTACACAAGCTGCTAAAGAAGTAGGTTTAGAGGAAAAAAAGTTTGAAAAGCTTAAGGCTGTGTTTGAAGAGCTTTTTAAAACTCAAGATGAAGTAAAAGCAGATGCCACTTTAACTCCAGAGCAAAGAAAAGAAAAGCTAAAAGCTGCAAATGAAAAAAAGGATTGGAAAGTAAGCAACATTTTAGGAGATAAATTAAAAGCATACGCAGAAGCACGTAAAAGAATTATTGAAGAAGCAAAAAAGGCTCAATAACTCGAACATAAATTTAAAAAAAGCTGTGAAGTAATTTCACAGCTTTTTTTTTGCAAACTATTACTATTTTATTTTTTCCATTTTTGCAACACCAAAATGAAATATCCCAGATGGCTTGTTTGCTTTTAAAATACTTAGTCTTATTTTTTGTGCAGTATGGATAGTTGGCAACTTAATTATTTTACAAGCACCAATTTTATCACCCATAAATATGGTTGTCCATTTTACACCATCAAATACATCAATGCTATATTCTTCAATAGCAAAAGTATGTAATACAGAAAACTCATCCCCCATTGATTTTGAGTCATATTTCTCAAATAAAGTTATTCTATCAAAACTTACCATTTCATTAAAATCTATCACTAAATTAGCTGTATCTTTTTCGGCAAGCCAATAAGTTTCTATACTATAATCATTAGCTAAACTAGCAGGATTTTTTTCTACAGAATTGCTTGCAACAACTAATTTTTCGAAGCTTAAATTTTGAGGTGCTTTGGGCAATTTTTTCTTACCCCCTCTAATACCTAATCTATCAGCTAAAGATAAAATTTGATTGACCTCATGTTTTCTTAATTGACCAGTTTCGTCTGGTGGAATATTTACAATTAAAATATTGTTATTGCTTGTACCTAAGTAAAATAATTCTTCTAATTCATCTAAGCCCCTTACAGGCAAATTGGCTTTTTTTTGAAACCAATTCCATCTATCAGATAAGCATATTGTGTGTTCAAAAGTTAAATACCTAAGGGTATCATTATACATATACAATTTAGGGTCATCCCATCTTGCCATATTGGGATCTTTAGTTCTAAAATCGACTGGATAGTAACGAATTGAATCACCTTGTTGCATATCTTTTGGCAATTTAGCCCTATTCTGTCCAGAAATTTTTATTGTATGATTTACAGTAACCAAACAATTGGGCTGTAGGCTTTTAATATGGCTGTACACTTCTGGCAAATGCCAATCAGCATCTTTTTTTGCCCAACCACCATCAAACCAAAGTTCACAAATTTTTCCATAATTAGTGAGTAATTCGGTAAGTTGATTTTTCATATAATCTACATATACCTGTGGATTTTTATTGTTGTGAGCCGATGCATTTCTATCCCATAAAGAGTAATACAAACCAAACTCCAAACCATATTTTTTGCAGGCTTTACTAACGGCAGCAACAACATCTGTTTTTACGCTAGCATTACCTACATCATAATTGGTAAATTTACTATCCCATAAACAAAACCCATCGTGGTGTTTAGTAATTAATATTACATATCTAAACCCAGCCTCTTTTGCTGTTTTTATCCATTGATCACAATCTAGTTGGGTTGGATTAAAAGAAGTTGCTGGCAAGTTGCCTTTACTCCATTCAATTTCGTTAAATGTATTTACACCAAAATGTATAAACATGCCATAACCTCGATTTATTTGACTACGTTGAGTACTGTTTGGTTTTAGAAAATTGTTTTGTGCAAATGCTTTAAATAATAATAATTCTATTACAGCAATTAACAATATGCTTTTGAATTTAAATGACATTTTAAAAATTTAATTTGTAACTAATATTCTTACATACAAAAAAACCATCCTTTTGGATGGTTTTGGACTTTTTTACGGAAAAGTTTTAAATTTATTTCTATT
>JBMLOQ010000125.1:0-6753 GCA_049242885.1 Chitinophagaceae bacterium | reverse complement strand
CCAGATGGTATAATTATTTTTACAATACCTCCAACATTAACCTTTGGGATTGCAATTTGCCAACCCTTTATTAACCTGTTTAATGGAAAACTAGCTGGTTTATCTTTAGTTTCGTCGAACACATTTGTAGTGTTAAAAACATAACCTTTATAAAATACACTAACTGTATCTGTTAAAGCTATTTTGTTTCCATTGCCTTGTTGTTTTATAGTATAGTATACACCTTCAGTTTGCTCATATTTTTCACTCATGTTTTTTTGTAGGGTTGTGTAAATGTTTGCAGAGTCTAAGCTAAACTGTGCTGTGCTATCAATATTAGAAAATGGAGCTAATACAGGTGTTGCTTGAGTTTTGTAGAGCAAATTTTTAAAGCTACCATTTTTTCTTTGAACCCATACTTCAGCAATATTTTGCTCAAAAGGATTTTTTTTGCGTTTGGTTGTAAATGAATTAGATGATTTTATATAACCCCATTTACCTTCAATTTTACAACTACCAATGAGTTTCCATTTGTCTTCTTTGGGCAAATAAATATAGCCACTATACAAAATAAAGTTTTGAGCCGAGTCTGTTGCTGTAGCAATATATAACTGATAGTTTTCGTTTAATTGCCAATTATAATCCCATTCTAGTTCCCAAGGTTTGTCAACCTCTACATCAACCCCTAGAGCCATTATAATGGCATTTTTTGGAAAACTCATCCCTATCTCTTTTTCTTTTTTTTCACTTTCGAGAAATAAACTAACACCATCAACTGTAATTCCAGTATGTACTTCTTTTTTTGTGTTAATTGCTTGAATGTTTATTTTTTGAAGAATGCCAGTGGGTTTTATAGAATCAGAAATTGGATAAGCTGTAATTGTTTCTTTTGATTCTTTTGCATAGGTGTTTAAAGCAAGTAAACAGCATAAATTATATATCAAGAATCGAGAAATGTTTTTTTGCATAAAAAATATTTAAGATATAAACGAAAGTAAGTAATTGCAATAATTTTAAATGATTTGTTAGGTTGATTGTAAAGCAAAGCCTACCAACAATATTAACTTTAAGCATAAAAAAGTTGTCAGAGAAAGAACTCCAACAACGGCGAAAAAAATAATTTAATTCTATTTTTTGTTTTTTAAAACAAAAAAGACTGCCTTAACTAGACAGTCTTTTTTTACAAATTCATATTTTAATTAACCCTTATATTTTTTTACAATAACACAAGCGTTGTGTCCACCAAAACCAAAAGTATTGCTTAGTGCAGCATTTACAGTTCTGTGTTGTGCTTTATTAAATGTAAAGTTTAATTTGTTATCAATTTCTGGATCATCTGTAAAATGATTAATAGTTGGAGGTACAATATCGTGCAAAACAGCTTTGATGCACGCAATAGCTTCAATTACACCAGCAGCACCAAGGCAATGACCTGTCATACTTTTTGTGGCACTGATATTTAAATTATAAGCATGTTCTCCAAAAACATCAACAATTGCTTTTACTTCTGCACCATCACCTACAGGTGTACTTGTACCATGGGTATTTATATAATCAATTTCGTGTGGTTGCATATTAGCTTCTCTTAAAGCTTCGAGCATTACATTTCTTGCACCTAAACCATCTGGGTGAGGTGCTGTAATATGGTATGCATCAGCAGTTGCTCCTGTACCCATTATTTCACAATAAATTTTAGCTCCACGGGCTAGGGCATGTTCTAAATCTTCTAAAACTAAAATACCCGCAGCTTCGCCCATTATAAATCCATCTCTATCTTTATCGTAAGGTCGAGAGGCAGTTTTGGGGTCATCGTTTCTTTCACTCATTGCCTTCATAGCATTAAATCCACCAACGCCAGCTTCACTAATTACAGCTTCACTTCCTCCACTAATGATAATATCGGCCTTGCCTAAGCGAATTAAATTAAAAGCTTCTCCAATGGCATTGGTGCTACTAGCACAGGCACTTACAACGGCAAAGTTTGGGCCACGTAAATTGTGCCTCATACTAATGTGCCCTGCTGCAATATCCAAAATCATTTTAGGAATAAAAAAAGGATTGAAACGTGGTGTGCCATCACCTTTTTGAAACTCTTGCACTTCGTGCTGAAAAGTAGTTAAACCGCCAATTCCACTTCCAAAAACAACACCAATTCTATCTGGGTTTATGTTTTCTTTGTTTAAGCCAGCATCTGCCATAGCTTGGTCGCTTACTACTAATGCAAATTGGGCAAATCTATCTAGTTTACGAGCTTCTTTTTTGTCTAAAAATTCAGTTGGGTCGAAGTTTTTAACTTCACAAGCAAATTTTGTACGAAACTTTGAAGCGTCGAATAAAGTAATGCTATCGGCACCAGAAACACCATTTACTAGGTTGTTCCAGTATTCATCAACTGTATTTCCAAGAGGTGTTAAAGCACCCATTCCTGTAACTACTACACGTTTTGTTTGCATAAAAACTAATCGTTATTGAGTATTAAATGTTTATGAAGCAAATGTAAGGATGTGGTAATAATATAAAAACTTGATTATATAATATTCCTAAAAAGAGCAATCCGCCCAGCTATTTGAAAATCAAATGGAAGGGCGGATTGATAGAATTTTTTAAATCTTATTTTGCGTGTTCTTCTAAATAAGCAACAGCTTGACCAACCGTAGTTATGGTTTCAGCTTGTTCATCTGGAATAGAGATGTTAAACTCTTTTTCAAACTCCATAATTAGCTCTACAGTGTCTAATGAATCTGCTCCTAAATCGTTTGTAAAAGAAGCTTCTGTAGTAACTTCGGCTTCATCAACGCCTAATTTATCTACAATAATTTTTTTAACTCTTGATGCAATGTCTGACATTTTTAAATGTTTTGTTACGGGGGCAAATGTATAGATTTTAGTATTACTTGTTAATTTTTATTTATGATGTGGAAAATCTTTGATTAAAAATCTTTACCTAAAATATGTACACAATGTTGGTTTCCATTATATTGTACCCCTAAACATTTGCAATGGCCTTAAAAATTATCGACCATAATAGTGCCGAATATCAACAAATGGTTGAATTACGGTATAGAATTTTGCGAAAACCACTTGGTTTAACTTTTACAAAAGAAGATTTGGATAAGGAAAGCAATTTCACCCATATTGGTTGTTTTGATGAAGATAAACTAGAAGGTTGTTGCATGCTTACACCAGAAGATGAGCATACAGTTCGCTTAAGACAAATGGCTGTAAACGATGGATTGCAAGGAAAGGGCATTGGTAGGGTTTTGATGAATTTTGCCGAGAATGTAGCCAAAGATTTGGGTAATAAAAAACTTACCATGCACGCCCGTAAAACTGCACTTGGGTTTTATGAAAAATTAGGCTATACCATTTGTAGTGATGAGTTTGAAGAAGTAAATATTCCCCATTATAAAATGGAAAAAGAATTGTAATGGCTTTTTATTAAACTACTAATTCATCCTCTGTTTTAAAGCTTCAAATAAAATAATTCCAGCTGCTACCGATACATTGTAACTTTCAAATTTCCCAGCCATAGGAATATTGAACTTTTCGTGACAAATTTTAAGAAGTGGAGGATAAATTCCTTTATTTTCATTACCCATTATTACACAGGCTGGTTCTTTAAAATCAAGTTGAGTTACACTTGCAGAAGCTGTCATTTCGCTTCCATAAACCATAATTCCATTAGCTCTAAGCTCTTCAACTGTTTTCATTAGGCTATTTACTCGGCAAATTCTTAATTGCTCTAAAGCACCTGCACTGCTTTTAATGGCATCTTCATTTAATGCTCCAACTCCTTTATCAGGAATTATAATGGCTTGTGCACCACAGCATAGGGCAGTACGTGCAATAGCACCAATATTTCGTACATCAGTAACCCCATCGAGCATTATAAAAAGGGGTGAATAGTTTTGTTCTACCACTTCGGCTAGTAATTCTTCTAAACTTAAATAGTTTATTAAACTAGCAATAGCCAATACACCTTGATGATTTATAGTTGTAAAACTATTTAGTTTTTCTTGAGGAACGTATTGAATGGGTATTTGATGTTCGCGTGCTAAACCTTTTATTGAATTAATGGCATCACCGCTAGCAGAAGATTGAAGTAAAATTTTTTCAATTGTAGTAGCATTGTTTATGGCTTCAATTACTGGCTGCCTACCTATGATTAGTCTATTTTTGAGTGACACTTTATTATTTATTATTTGAAGATTTGTTGATTTGAAAATTTAATTATTTGAAAATTGATTATTGAAGGTGTTAAGAATTTTGCTTTTCAATTTTAATTTTTCAATTGACTAGTTACTATCGAACAACTACTAACTACTAATTACTAACTGCTTGTTTTTAAATCGTCATTATCTCTTTTTCTTTTGTTGCTAAGTGTTTTTCAACCAAAGCAATGTTTTTGTCTGTTAATTCTTGAACGCTAGCTTCAGCATCTTTAGCAGCATCTTCGCTTAAACCATCTTTTTGTAGTTTTTTAATTTGTTCTATTCCATCTCTACGAATATTTCTGATGGCAATTTTGCAAGATTCGCCTTCTGAGAAAGATTTTTTAACCAATTCTTTTCTTCGTTCTTCGGTTAAAGGAGGCATAAATAATCTTATTTGTACACCATCATTTTGTGGTGTAATGCCAATATTTGCCATTAAAATTGCTCTTTCTATGGGGGCAAGTGTGTTTTTTTCCCAAGGTTGAATGCTGATGGTTCGTGAATCAAGTGCCGAAACATTGGCTACTTGTTGAATAGGGGTAGGACTTCCATAGTATTCAATAGTAATACCATCTAACATATTTGGGGTAGCTTTACCAGCTCTAATTTTTGTAAGTTCACCTTCAAAATGCACTAAAGCCTTTTTCATAGTGTCGGCAGTGTCATCTAATATTAAATCAATTTCTTCGTTCATATTAAAATTTAAGAACTGCAAATATAGAAGTAGAATTATTGCAATACAAGCATTAGCTTTTTTTTGACATTTCAATCAAAACGTCTTTAATTAAATCTATTTCAAAGCCTTTTTGTAATAAAAAAAGGGTAGTTTTTTGTTGTTTTAGGGCTGTAATTCCTTTTGTTTGATGATGTAAATGTTTGAAAGCTTCTTTCTTTAAAATACTGTAATATTCATCAGCATCTATCGATTTTAAAGCTTTGTTAATATTGTAAGGGCTTATTTGTTTGTGTTGTAGTTGATATTTAATTTTATTTCTTCCCCAATGTTTAATTCTATACTTGCCAAGTGTGTATTGTGTGGCAAATCTCGTTTCGTTTAAATAATTTTCTTCAATTAAAGTGGTGATAATATGCTCTACTTCGTTTGAATTTAAGCCAAAATGATATAGTTTATCTTTTACTTCCTTATGGCAACGTTCTTGATAAGCACAAAACTGCTTAATTTTTAGAATTGCTTGTTTGGGAGTAAGATTTAAATTACTATTTGTCATTGCCTTGCAAATATCAAAAAAAATGTAACCCAACATTATCCATTTTGCCTTAGGTTTGTTGCCTTATTTAATTATTTGAACATATGAAGTTTATTGTATCATCATCAACCTTATCAAAACAGTTACAACTAGTAAATGGTGTAATTAGCAGCAACACTGTTTTGCCTATATTAGAAGATTTTTTGTTTGAGTATTCCCCTAAAAAATTAGTAGTTACTACAACGGATTTAGAAACTGTGATGAAGGTAGAATTAGAAATTGAATGTAGTGAAAAAGGAAGAGTATGTATACCACATAAAGTATTGGCAGACTATTTAAAAAATATAGCGGATCAACCACTTACCTTTAATATTGATGAAAACTTTGCAATTGATATAACTAGCGATAACGGAAAATATAAAATAATGGGTGAAAATCCTGATAATTTTCCTAAAGAGCCCTCAGTTGATGATTCTACTAACTTTAGCATGAGTAGCACAGCTTTGGTTACTGCTATTAATAAAACATTATTTGCGGTAAGCACCGATGATTTACGCCCTGCCATGACAGGTGTTTTTGTGGAGCTTGCAAAAGATGGAGTACAATTTGTAAGTACAGATGCACACAAATTAGTAAAGTATTTGCGTAAAGATGTTACTGTAAAAACGGAAGGTAGTTTTATAGTTCCTCGTAAACCACTAGGTTTATTAAAAAATGCATTGCCAGATAATGATGATAATTTAGAGTTAAGCTATAATGAAAGTCATTTATACATTAATCATCCAAAATTAAAATTAATTTGTAGATTAATTGATGCCCGTTTTCCAGATTATAAAGTAGTTGTTCCAACAGATAATCCATTTAAATTAACTTTAAGCAAAAACGACTTTCAAGGAGCCTTACGCAGAGTAAATGTATTTGCAAACAAAAGCACTAATCAAGTAGCATTAACAGTTAGTAGCAATGAATTGCAAATGGCAGCTCAGGATGTTGATTTTAGTTTTGAAGGAAACGAAAGAATGAATTGTAGTTTCGATGGTGATGATATGCAAATAGCTTTTAATGCTAAGTTTTTAATTGAAATGCTAAATGTTGTAGAAACCCCAGAAATTATAATTGAACTTTCAACTTCTACAAGAGCTGGAATTTTAAAACCTAGCGAGCAAGGCAAAAATGAAGATTTATTAATGCTTGTGATGCCATTAATGTTAAATAATTAAAAAATAAATTAGGAGGATGATTTTATTCCCCTACATTTGCAACTCAATAAATCGCGAGGTAGAGCAGCGGTAGCTCGTTGGGCTCATAACCCAAAGGTCAGAAGTTCGATCCTTCTCCTCGCAACAAAAAAT
>JBMLOQ010000124.1:0-9492 GCA_049242885.1 Chitinophagaceae bacterium | reverse complement strand
AGCAGCATTTGCTGCAATATAAAATGATTATAATTTTTTCGCTGTTGTTGTTTAAAACAACCCTACAGCAGCAGATAACTCAAAAACTAATTAATATATATCTCCCCTTTTAAATACAATTTTGCCTCACCACTAATTTCAACTCTATCGCCTTTAAAAGTACATTCTAAAAATCCCTTTCTTGGAGATAGTTGTATAGCACACATTTGGTTTTTGCCAAGTTGCTTTGCCCAGTAAGGAGTTAATGTTGTATGTGCACTGCCTGTAACAGGATCTTCATTTACACCACATTGTGGGGCAAAAAATCTCGATACAAAATCAACTTCATTCCCTTTTGCAGTAGCAATTACCCCTCTGCAAGGCAGCTTATTAATTTCAGTAAAATTGGGTTCAATATTTTCAATTTCTGCTTGGTTGGCAAAAACAAGCATATAATCAGTTTTGCCTTTATAAATTTCTATTGGTTTTGTGGTAAAGCAAGTGCTAAAAGCGTCACTATAATCCGTTTTTTCTAAACTATCTGTTGGGAAGTTTAAAGTTAATAAGGTTCCTTTTTTTTCAACTGGTAAGGCACCACTTCGTGGTGAATAAAATGGAATGATAGCGTTATTAAAGCCTTCTATATTAAATAATACATAAGCAGCAGCCAAGGTTGCATGGCCACACAAATCAACCTCAACCAAAGGTGTAAACCACCTTATTTCGTATTGATGGTTATGGTAAACATAAAAAACTGTTTCGGCAAGGTTGTTTTCGTTGGCTATTTTTTGCATTATATCATCGGGCAACCAAGCATCTAAAGGGCAAACAGCTGCTGGATTTCCTGAAAATACTTTGTTTGTAAATGCATCTACCTGATAAATTTTTAAAGTCATTTTTAAAGTTTACAATTTTCCACCAATAATATCTTCAACAACAGAGGGGTCAAGCAAAGTGCTGGTATCGCCAATGTTGGCAACTTCGCCTTCGGCAATTTTTCTTAAAATTCGCCTCATTATTTTACCACTTCTTGTTTTGGGTAAACCTTTTACAAATTGAATTTTATCGGGCTTTGCAATTGCTCCAATAATTCTGGTAACGGTTTGCAATAAGTTTTTGCGAGTTTGTTCTTCATCGTCATGGTGGCTTGTACAAATTACAAAAGCATAAATACCTTGTCCTTTAATATCGTGAGGGTAGCCAACCACTGCACTTTCTACCACACCTGCATGCATATTTATAGCATTTTCAACTTCAGCAGTACCTATTCTGTGGCCACTTACATTTAAAACGTCATCTACACGACCTGTAATTCTAAAGTTACCATCTTCATCTTTAAGTGCACCATCGCCAGTAAAATATACATTAGGATAAGTAGCAAAATAATTTGTTCTGCAACGTTCATGGTCGCCCCAAGTGGTTCTTAAAATACCAGGCCAAGGAGCTTTAATGCAAAGATTTCCTTTTGTAATTCCATTTTCGTCTTTTTCAGTTATCTCATTTCCATTTTCATCTACCAAAATGGGTTGCACACCTGGCATAGGCAAGGTTGCCCAGCTAGGTTTTGATGGTGTAACCCCTGCAAGATTGGTAATAAGGCAGCCACCAGTTTCTGTTTGCCACCAAGTGTCGATTATAGGGCATTTTTCTTTGCCTATATGTTCGTTGTACCAATGCCAAGCTTCTTCATTAATGGGTTCTCCAACGGTTCCTAATGTTTTTAAACTGCTTAAATTTTTGCCACCTAAAGGAAGCAATCCAAAGCCCATTAAACTTCTAATAGCAGTAGGAGCTGTGTATAAAATATTTACTTTATGCTTGTCTACAATTTCCCAAAATCTACCAGCGTCTGGGTAAGTAGGTACTCCTTCAAACATTAAAGAAGTTGCACCAGCACTTAATGGTCCATATAGTATATATGTATGACCTGTAATCCATCCAATATCTGCAGTACAAAAATGTACATCTCCTTTTTGATACTGAAAAGCATTAACAAAAGTGTAGTTTGCCCAAATCATATAACCAGCTGTTGAATGTACTACACCTTTTGGTTTACCTGTAGAGCCAGATGTATATAATATAAACAATGGATCTTCGGCATCCATCACTTCTGGTTCAAAAGTAACTACACCCTCTTTTTCAACTTGGTGTTCGGCAAATTCCATTTCATCTTCCCACCAAAGGTCTCTGCCTTTTATCATGCTTACTGGCGTTCTAGTTCTTGTATAAACAATTACTTTTTTTACAGTTTTATTGCCTACTAAAGCATCATCAATCACATTCTTTAAAGGAATTATTTTTTCGCCCCTGTAAGCACCATCGCAGGTAATAATGTATTCGGCTTGGGCATCTTCTAATCTATCAGCAATACTTTGAGCACTAAAACCTCCAAAAATTACACTATGTATAGCACCAATTCTTGCACATCCTAAAACAGCATAGGCCAATTCTGGCACCATACCCATATAAATGCAAACCCTATCACCTTTTTTAACTCCATTGTTTTTTAAAACTTGTGCAAACTGGCAAACTCTTTTGTGCAAACGATTATAAGTTACAATACGTACTCTTTCTTCTGGATTATTTGGCTCCCAAATTATTGCAGGCTTATCACCAAGTTCTTGTAAATGTCTATCAATACAGTTTTCGGTTATGTTTAATTTTCCCCCAGCAAACCATTCAATTTTTGGTTCTGTAAAATTCCAATTTAAAACACTATCCCATTTTTTACGCCAAATAAAGTGTTCGGCAATGTTGCTCCAAAAATCATTTGGACTTTCAACACTTTTTTTATAATCTTGGTTGTATTGCTCTAATGATTTTATTTGATAAGGATAATTCATACAATCGTTTTTTTGGTTGGCTAAAATAACAAATCAACTAATACAGTTTTTTCTTTTTTATGATTGAAGTTATATTTGACGAATGAAGTTTTTTTTGATAGCTCTTATTGTCATAATTACACAATTAAAATGTATAGCACAAATACAAGGTATTGGTTTATGGAGAGATCATCTTAGCTATCAAAATGCTTTACAAATTGTACAAGGGGATAAAATTTATGCTGCTACAAGTAATGGTTTAATAATTATTGACCCACAAAAAAACACCCTCGAAACTTTTTCTAAGGCTGATGGATTAAACGATATTGGTATAGCTTATATGGCCTATGATAGCAGTACAAGCCAAATTGTAATTGGCTATACTAATAGTAATATTGATGTATATAAAAATGGCATAGTAAAAAATATTGGCGATGTTTTGCGAAGCACTATTTTAGGAGATAAAACAATTAATCATATTTTTTGTAAAAATGGATTTGCTTATTTAAGCACAGGGCTTGGAGTAATTGTAATTAACTTAAGCAAGTATGAGGTAAAAGACACTTATATTATTGGCAGTGGAGGTAGCAAAATTAAAATCAACGCTACTACCATTAATAACAATTTTATTTTGGCAGCCACAACAGAAGGTTTAAAAATTGCAAGTTTAAATAGCAATTTGGCATCAGTTAGTAACTGGATAAATCTAAGTGGTAATAATGGTTTGAGTAATGGTGAAGTTAAAGGCGTTTGTAATTTAGGTAGTATAAATATTGTACAAAAAAATGATTCATTATTTAGCTATAATGGCATAAATTTCTCTTTTATTTATACTGATATTGATTGGCCAATTATAAATACTAATTGTAGTAGTAATAAAATTTTAGTTTGTAACCGAAAAGCAAATGGGCAAAGTAAAGTTGTACAGTTAAATGCAACTGGGGTAATTGAAAAAACTGTAGCAGTTCCTAATGTTATTTCTTTTCCTAAGCAAGCTACATTAATTAATAATGAAATTTGGGTGGCTGATTTTTTTGGTGGTGTTTCTAAAAATGCTACAAATCAGTTTATGCCAAATGGGCCACCAGGAACAGCAGATGGGCAACTAGTTTTTGCCAACAACTCAATTATTGCTGCAGCAGGAAGTGTAAATGATAATTATAATTATCTGTTTAATCGAAACGGTATTTATTTTTTTGAACAAGAAGAGTGGAGTAGCGTTTCTAGTTTTAATAATAAAGTACTCGATACATTGCTCGACTTTACAAATCTTGCATATGATAATATAAACAATATTTTATATGCAGGAAGTTATGGTGGTGGTTTATTAAGTGTAGATGCCAATAATTCTCTAAAAATTTACAAACAAAATAGTACAATTAATGCAACAGTTGGAGATCCTTCGAGTTACAGAGTAGCTGGGCTAGGCTTTGATAATAATAATAATTTATGGATAGCAAATTATGGGGCAGCAAAACCATTGAGTTGTAAAAAAGCAAATGGGAGTTTTGTAAATTTTTCTATTCCATATACACTTATAGAGAATAGTGTGTCACAAATCGTGGCAGATAATAATAACAATTTATTTATTGTATCGCCAAAAGGCAATGGTTTGCTATGCTATAATTATGGCAATAATATTGATATTACTAACGATGATAAATGGAAGTATTTTAGGCAAGGTAAAAGCAATGGAAATTTGCCTAGCAACAATGTAAACTGTATTGCAAAAGATAAGAATGGGCTAATTTGGGTAGGAACAAAAAATGGAGTTGCAATTATTGGTTGTTTTGATGAAGTGTTTAATATTAGTTGCGAAGCCGTATTGCCAATTGTAAAACAAGATGCTTTTGCAGGGTTTTTATTTGCTAATGAAGATGTGCAGTGCATAGCTGTTGATGCAGCTAATAGAAAATGGGTAGGCACTAAAAATGGTGTATGGCTAATTAGTGAAGATGGAGAAAAAATTATTAACTCATTCAATCAAACAAACTCATCATTGTTGCACAACAACGTAAGAAGCATAGTTATTCATCCCATCACAGGAGAAGTTTTTTTTGCTACTACAAATGGTATTTGCAGCTACCGAGGTACAGCTACAGAAGTAGATGAAAATGCTACATCGGCAATTGTTTTCCCAAACCCCATTCCTTCAAACTTTAAGGGGCAAATTGGTATAAAAAATGTACCAGCTAATTCCATAGTTAAAATTACAGAACTTAATGGAAGGTTAGTGTATCAAACCAAAGCCAATGGCACACAAGCGGTTTGGAATGGATTAAATTACAATAATCAAAAAGTTGTTGGTGGTATATATTTGGTATTTGCCAAAACGCAAGATGGTTTGGAAAAATTGGTTACCAAGATTGTGAAAATTGATTAACAGCTTTTTGTATTGTAGTGCTTAAAAAAGATTAAAATTTTATTATAATTAAATTTGTAACTAAACTTTTATAGATTTACATCATCTATTTTGTTTAAAAAATCAATTTGTAAGTATGCCACCTCCTAGTAGCGGATTAACCCCATACAAAGAAAATTTAGATTTTGATGATGTTGTTCATTTGTTAAAAAGAACACTCTTTGGGGCGTCTAAAGCCAATATTGATTTGTATAAAAACTTGCCCTTAACTCAAATTCTTAATCAACTAATTCCGGTTAGTGTTGTTTTACCTAATCCACCAGTAAAAGAATACACACCAGCAGCAACAACATTAACTCCAGATACCTCTGTAGTTTTAGGCAGCAGTTGGGTTAATGATGTAAATAATGATGGCACAGTAAACAGTTTACGACGTCAGAGTTTCAAAAAATGGAGCATTGGGTTATTGCTTAACCAAGCTCCTACAATTCAAGAAAAATTAACACTTTTTTGGCACAATTTACTTGCTACTGAAAGTGCAGATGTAAGTAATGGAAATTATATATACAAGCATCATACCTTATTACGCTCAAATTGTTTAGGAAATTACAAAAACTTAATAAAAGCGTTGCTAACCGATCCTGCAATGCTTACTTATTTAAATGGAAATTTAAATAACAAAACTTCTCCAGATGAAAATTTGGGTAGAGAATTGTTGGAGCTTTTTACTTGTGGTAAAGGCACTAATAGCTTATTTACAGAAGCCGATGTAAAAGCAACTGCAAAGGTTTTAACGGGTTGGCGAAATAATGCAACTACTTTAAGTAGCTATTTTACATTGAGTTTGCACGATACAACGAATAAACAATTTTCTAACTTTTTTAACAATACTGTAATTGTTGGTAGAAACAATGCCAATGCTGGGATTGATGAAATTAACGACCTCATCAATATGATTTTTAATGTAGAAGAAGTTTCTAAGTATTTGTGCCGAAGATTATATCGATGGTTTGTATACTATGAAATAGATGCTACTGTTGAGGCAAATATCATTACCCCTTTAGCACAAATTTTAAGAAACAACAATTTTGAAGTTCGCCCTGTTTTAATAGCTTTATTTAAAAGCGAACATTTTTTTGATGTACAAGTAAAGGGATGTCAAATAAAAAGTCCTATTGATTTAGTAATTGGTATGTGTAGAGAATTTGGAGTGGTTTTTCCAGCTGAGTCAGACTATATTAAGTTTTATGGTCACTGCAATTATTTGGTTACTTGGACAAATAATATGCAACAAAGTTTTGGTGACCCTCCAGACGTTAGTGGATGGAAGGCTTATTATCAAGAACCACAGTATTATCAGTCATGGATAAGTGCTGATACTTTGCCCAAAAGAAATCAGTTTACCGATACGTTGGTTGTAAATGGTTACACTTTAAGTGGTTTTAAAATTCAGGTTGACGGTGTAGACTTTGCAAAAAAATTGAGTAACCCTTCCAACCCCAATTTATTAATTGATGAAAGTATTTTGTATCTATATCGAATGCCACTATCATTAAATGCTAAGAATCAGATTAAGAAAGATATTTTATTGAGTGGTCAATCAGCTGATTATTATTGGACTGATGCTTGGAATACATTTATAGCAAATCCTGGCAATACAGCAAATGCAAATAATGTAAAAAATAAGTTGCGAGATTTATACAAATATTTAATGAACCTAGCCGAATACCAATTAAGCTAATCAACTCTTCATAAAGAAAAATTAAAGTAATGAACAGAAGCGAATTCTTAAAAAAATCTTTAATAGGTAGCACATTAATTCCATCGTTTATCAATGGTTTTTCTGTAAAAGCTATGGGTGCAGAGTTTGCTTTAGCAGCTGCTTTAAACGCTCCTACCACTTTAAATGATAATGTATTAGTAATTATTCAATTAAATGGAGGTAATGATGGTTTAAATACTGTTATTCCGTTGGAATATTTTAGTAATTATGTAAATGCAAGACAAAACATTTTTATTCCCGAAGATAAAGTTCTGGGCTTAAATCCAGATAAAAAGGTTGGACTTCACCCTAGTTTAACAGGGCTTCAATCTTTATACAAAAATGGACAACTAAAAGTAATTCAAGCAGTTGGTTATCCAACACCAAGTTTTAGCCATTTTAGAGCTACAGATATTTGGATGAGTGCAAGTGATAGCAATGCTTATGTAAATACAGGCTGGGCTGGTAGATTTCTTACCAATGAATATCCAAACTATCCAAATGGATATCCCAATACAAGCAATCCAGATCCATTAGCTATTCAAATTGGGTCTATTGCTTCTTTAACTTTGCAAGGCCCTGCTGTAAATATGGGTATGAGTATTAGTAACCCATCAAGTTTTTATAGTTTAGTGAATAATGTACAAGACCCAGCACCAGCAACACCAGCAGGTAAAGAATTAAGTTTTGTACGAACTATGGCAAAACAAACACAAGCTTATGCAACTGTTGTAAAAGATGCTGCAAATGCTGTTACAAAACAAAATACCTATCCTACAAATAATCCTTTAGCCGATCAATTAAAAATTGTTGCAAGACTTATAAAAGGTGGTCTAAAAACCAAAGTTTATATGGTAAGTTATGGTGGTTTTGATAACCATGCTAACCAAGTGGTAGCTTCTGATAAAACAACAGGTACCCATGCCAATTTGCTTAAAAATGTTAGCGATGCAATTAAAGCTTTTCAAGATGATTTAGCTTTTTTAAATATTGATGAGCGTGTAGTTGGCTTTACTTTCAGTGAATTTGGCCGAAGAATTAAGAGTAATGCAAGTACAGGTACAGATCATGGAGCTGCTGCACCTTGTTTTGTATTTGGTAAAAATGTAATTGGTGGAATTCTAGGTAACAATCCCAATATTCCTTCTGCGGCATCTGTAAATGACAATATTCCTTTTCAATATGATTTTAGAAGTATTTATGCAAGTTTACTCACAAATTGGTTATGTGTTGACGAGGTAGCTTTGCAGCAAATAATGCTTAAAAACTTTCAACAACTGCCTTTAGTAAATAGTAAAGCCTGCGATAGACCAATACCTAATTTCAATGGATTGGAATTAATTACAAATTATCCCAATCCCTTCACCAATAGTACAACAATAAACTTTCATACATCAGGAGGGCATACCTTAATTCAAATACTTAATACAAGTGGACAATTAGTAAAAACTCTAATTGATACAAACTACAAACAACCAGGTAATTATACTATAAGTTTTGACGCAACAGTTTTATCAAATGGAATTTACTATGCACGATTGCAAAACCTTACTCAGCAAGCTGTTAGGCCAATGTTAAAGGTGAATTAGTAACCTTTTTTCTTTTCTGTAAAGTTATTGCTTCATTATTTATATCTAAGTATTTAAACTATCAATTCCTTTTTTTCAATATTTTTTTGAGTTATTTTAGATTGAAAGTTTATATGTCTGATTTTAAAAACTCTATCTGTAATGAAGGGATGACCTATGCTTTAAATCTATCGTTTAGATACATAAAAAGATATAGCATGCAGATAAAAGATAGTAAAGAATGTAGTATACATTATTGTTTTGTTGCTAGAGGCATATATAATCTAATATTTAAATGAATCAAAGAGTTAAAATGCTATATATATTATTCTAAAGAAAATATCTCGTGTTTATATCATGGACTTTAAGTGAAGTGTTAGAATATAAATGCCTTTTTGGGTACAAAACTTTGATATTCTATTTATTTTAAAAAATTTTATATTTTTTTAGAACCACTCAAATTCAATGCAGCAAAGGATTCTGCTGATTATCAGTAGGATAAAATGAAAATATTTTTAAAAAAAAGTTGTTAGTTTAAAAAAAGCTTCTACATTTGCACTCCGCTTTTGAAAAATACAACATCAAAAGTCAAAAAGTTCACAGAAAAAATAAGAATAAAAATTTAAAAAATAAATTTGGTAGTTTAAAAAAAGTTTGCATCTTTGCACTCCGAAAAAAAACAACAGTTCTTAATAAAAAAAGCTTAAAAAAATATTTTTAAAATAAATAAAAAAATATTTGGTAATTAAAAAAAAGCTTCTACATTTGCACTCCAATTAAAAATAAAGAGTTCAAAAATAGAGAGTCAGGGTGTTAAAAATTAGAATATTTTACATCAACAAAACACGCTAAAATGTGTAAAGTTCTTTGAAAGTTTGAAAGTAATAGCAGCAATTATTATTTTATATAATAATAACTTGTAAGGTTTTATAGCACAATTATATTTTAAATCAACGTTATTTTTCAATGAGAAATAGCCTTGGTCAAAACTCATTTACA
>JBMLOQ010000123.1:0-4572 GCA_049242885.1 Chitinophagaceae bacterium | reverse complement strand
CTTGCTTTTTCAGGATTACCATCACGTGCAGCAGCTAAAGCCCCTTTTTTATGAAATACTTGAGGAAAAATTTCCGCTTTTACTCTATCACCTTCGGCACTTCCAGCTCCAAGCATTGTATTTGCATCAGCTTTTTTGCTGGTTGGGTCGCCACCTTGAATCATAAATCCTTGAATTACCCTATGAAACAACAAACTATCGTAAAAACCTGCTTTTATTTTGGATATAAAATTATCTCTGTGTAAAGGCGTAGAATTGTATAATCGTGCTACCATTACACCATAATCAGTAGTTATTTCTACCAAAACATCTTTTTCTTGTGCAGATACTGTAGTTGATAAAGCAACTATTAGAATTAAAAAAATCTTCTTCATATTAATTAAAAACTGTGGCGAAAATAATTGGATTTAGTTTAAAAAATCTTGCTGTTGAAAATAAAGTAAGATATGATCTTTCAAAAAATTTTCTTGTTCAATTAAGCCAAGGGTTGGCAACTCTAAAAGTTGCTCAAAATGTGGCCATCCGTCTTTGTCATTACCAACAAAAGTGTAGTATCCACTGCTGCTTAAAACAGTGCAAACTGCAACGTGCATTAAATCTTGCTTTTGTTCTTTGCTAATTTTATCTGGCATAAAACCAGTTTCTTGCAAACCAATTAAAAAAAGGATAGCTTCTGTATCGGGCTTTTTTCCAAATTTTTCTAGCAGTTTTGCTTCTAAAGCCCACCATCGTTGTTGTATATCGTCTTTTACATTCATTTGTTTGTATTTGGTTTTTAGGGATTGAAAAATTGAGTTTTTATGCTTTTTTTACAAATTCAGATTTTAGTCCTAATGCTCCAAAACCATCTATTTTACAATCTATGTTATGATCTCCACTAGTTAATCTTATATTTCTAACTTTAGTTCCAGCTTTAATTGATTGTGACATTCCTTTTACTGGTAAATTTTTAATTGTTACAACACTATCTCCATTTTGTAAAATAATTCCGTTACTATCTTTTACAACTAAGCTTTCATCTAATTTGTCATCAACAGCATTCCATTCATTGCCACAGTCTGGGCATATAAAATAATCTTCAAAGGGGTATGAATTAGCACTTTTACATTCTACACATTTTGGATATTCCATAAATTTAATTTTCAACTTCAGCACTCATTATGCTTGCAGCCACACTATCAGTACCTTTTGGAGTTTTGTATTTTAATTTTATATCAATTTCGTTACCTGGTTTTACAACATCATCGATTACATCTTCATGATTTTCAATTAATTGTCCAGCATTGAAATACAACGTTTTTACTCGTATATTTTTGTACGAAGCTTGTGTAGCGTTATTTTTAATTACTCCTTTGAAAACTGATTTTCCCCAAAAGTTTCGTTTGTCATCTCCTGTAAGTTCTAAAAAACTAGTTGGAGATTTTTTTTCTTTTTCTAATAGGCTTTCCTTTTTCGACTGATAGTCGGTTTTGTCAATCCCATTTTTTTCTTTTTCGTCAGTATCACTGCAACTAATAGAGAAAATAGTTAGTATGAAAATGAATAATATTTTTTTCATTTGTTGTTTTTAATGGTGCAATATTAAAATAAAAAAAGCTATTGGTTAATTAATTTACCAATAGCCAATGTAGTTCTTTAGAAGATAAACTTTCAAATAATTTTTTAATTTATGATAAGTGAATTTATTCAAATCTCAAAGCAACAATTGGGTCTAGTTTACTAGCTTTAATTGCTGGGTATAATCCTGCTAAAAGACCTACAACACTACAAATAATCACCCCTGCAATTACCCATCCCCAAGGCACCAGAAATCCAGTTTTCAATAACATTCCTACTAAATTACCTACACCAACACCAAGTAAAATTCCAATTAAGGCTCCAAGCAAACTAATTATCATGCTTTCAAATAAAAATTGTTGTCTTATATCTTTTCGTTTGCCACCAATGGCTTTAATTAGGCCAATTTCTCTGGTTCTTTCATTTACAGCTACCAACATAATATTCATTAAGCCAATTGCAGCACCAATTAAGGTTATTAAGCCAATTACACCAGCAGAGCCAGAAATTCCACTTAAAAATCCAATAAAAAGTTCAGCAAACTTGTCACTTTTTTCAATTACAAAATTATCTGCATCAATGGGTTGAAGTTTTCGTACTGCTCTAAAAACTTGAGTTGCTTGTCCAATAGCAGGCTCTAATTCAGCAACATTATTTACAAGTACTCCAACTAAAAATGTATTTGAAACGGTACTGTATTTTCTTGCATTATTGTAGCCTGTAAGTACAATATCATCAGCACGGTTAAGGCTGCTTCCTTTTTCTTTTAAAACCCCCACAATTCTGTAAGGCATACCATTGGCTCTTAAAATTTTATCAAGAGCTTTATTGGGGTCGTCGTTAAACAATTTTTTTACAATATTACTACCTACAACACATACACTTCTTCCGCTTTGTACGTCTAAGTTATTAATATTTCTTCCCATTAATAATTTATACCCAACAACATCAATGTAATTTTCGTCACCACCCCATACAGCACAAACTGGATTGGTTTTTTTATCTTCATAATGACAATCTACGTTTCTTGCAGCTCTTATAAACATGGCTACTTTTGCATTGTAGTTAAAATTGGCTTTAAAATATTCAGCATCTTCTTTGCGAATTACTTTGTTTAGGTTGCTCTTTTTTTGGCGTTGTCCACGTTTTTGTACTGTAGCATCATTTTGTCCACCAAAGTTGGTATTGCTTTCTTTAAATCTAATATTAAATGCATTAGCACCCATACTGCTAAAGCTTTCTTTAAGACTTTGGTTCATGGCTTCGATAGCTGTAATTATCCCAATTAATGCCATGATGCCAAAAGCAATAATGGCAACGGTAATACCTGTTCTTAGTTTGTTTCCTTTGATGGTTCTATACGCTAAATTAAAGCTGTGTAATAAATTCATATTAAAATCTTAAAAGAAAAATTTAATTCAATAAATGCAAAACTAGGTGATAAAACTATTTTTATTTTTTTATGTTTTTAATGATATAAAGCACTAAAATTGTAACATTAAAAAACGATTAAATGATGTATAACAACGTTCGAGATAATTTTAACAACAATTTCACGAAAGAAAAGTACGATGCTTATTTAAATGATTTGCACAGCCATTACACAGATGGTGCTATAGCTTTTCGTGTGGCAGAAACACCACTCTTTGTAAGTAAAAAATTTACCAATAAAATATTAGACGCCTGTGAAAGTATAGTTGATGTTATTACAAAACCTAATTTTTTAGAGCTTACCAAAAATGCCATTCCTAGCAATGTAAAAGTTCCAAATGAAAATAGTTTTAGCAACTTCATAGCTTTTGATTTTGGTGTTTGCGAGAATGAAAATGGTGAACTTGAACCGCAACTTATAGAAATGCAAGGTTTTCCTACTTTGTTTGCCTATCAAATTTTTCATGATGAAATTACAAGAAAACATTTCGATATTCCAGATGGTTTTAGTGCTTATTTAAACGACTTTACGCCAGAAACTTATAAAGCTTTGTTGCAAAAAATTATTCTTGGAAATAGTAAACCCGAAAATGTGGTTTTACTAGAAATTTTTCCGCATCAGCAAAAAACACGAATTGATTTTTATTGTACCGAAACTTATGTAGGCATAAAACCAGTGTGTATTACAGAATTAATTGTTGAGGGTAAAGATGTTTTTTATATAAATAATGGTATAAAAACCAAGATAGAAAGAATTTACAATCGAATAATTTTCGATGATTTGCAACAACAATCTGCCGAAGTGCAAGAAAAAGGGAAAATTTTACTACAAGAACTTAATGTGCAATGGGTGCCACATCCAAATTGGTTTTATAGAATTAGCAAGTACACTTTGCCATTTATACATCATCCATATGTACCTAAAACTAGTTTTTTAAATGAGGTAAAAGAAATTCCTGCCGATTTGGAAAATTATGTTTTAAAACCTTTGTTTTCATTTGCTGGGCAGGGTGTTGTTATTGATGTTACTCAAGATGATATAAAGAATGTAAAAGACCCAGAAAACTGGATTTTACAAAAAAAAGTTAAGTATGCCGATGTTGTAAAAACGCCAGATATACCTGCAAAGGCAGAAATAAGAATTTTTTATTTTTGGGAAGAAGGAAAGCCACGCCCTGTTGCAACTAATAATTTGGCACGTTTAAGTAAAGGTAAAATGATAGGTGTTCGCTACAATGCTAATAAAGAATGGGTAGGGGGTAGCTTGGCTTATTTTGAAAAATAGGTTTAAACAAAGCTTTTTTTAAATTAATTATTAGCAATGGTGCAAATTTGAGGATAATCGCTGAAACACTTTAAAAGCAATGTTAAATTCAAGTCTTTTATGTTTAAAAAAAAGAAAATTAATTTTGGTAATCCACTTCATAAAAAAAACTTAAAAAAAATCAATTTTTCCCTATTTTTGCCGCCGATTAAAAAAGAAAAAACACATTGGGTGTTTTAAAAACACAATTTTAACATGTCAATCACAAAAGAAAAAAAAGCTACAATTTTTGCTCAGCATGGTGGAAATGCAGCAAACAC
>JBMLOQ010000122.1:0-4509 GCA_049242885.1 Chitinophagaceae bacterium | reverse complement strand
ACTAATGTAAAATGCTATGAAACTTCCACTTTTCCTCAACATCATCGTACACCAATTTATATATTGTTTCAGGTGTTTCGCTTTGTGCTGCAAGGTTAAAAGCAAAGTCTAAACCATTAACAATAAGATTTCCAAACTTATCACTTCTTATTTTTTTAGCACGGTCGTTTCCTCTTGGGCCTAATCCATCTAATGAAAAAACTGATTGTAATTTATTACTGGTGAATTTTCCTTCTTTATCTAATTCAAGTGTAACAATTTCTGAAGTCCTGGCTTTACCTATATACAACATTTTTTTGCCAGTATTTCCACCCACAAATAATCCCATTGCATCAATACCTTTATACTCATCAATTATTGTATTAGTAATTAAATCAATTACATAAATTGTTCCTGCCTCATTATCCATTGTGCTTCCAGATACACTTGATATGTACAATTTTTTTGCGTGACAATCGTAATAGTTGCCTAAAATCCCAAATGGAACTGAAGATGCTGAAATATTTGCTTTTGGAAGTCTAAGTAGTATGTCCATTTTTCCTGTATTTGCATCTACTTTATAAAGCCTATTCATGCTATCAATTGGTATGTCTAAAGTATTTACCATTGGAATTGGCGAAGTGTACATGTTGCCAAATTCATCTATCGATATGGAACCTAAAAAACCAAATTTTTTCCAACTGCTATCTTGATACATTTTGTAGCCCAATGTGTCTGTTTTATTTGCAGGAAATTCAATAAGCACTAATCCCTTCATTCTTTTTTCTGTTGTTGAAAATGCAGAAGCATTAGGCTTAAATCCTAATTTGCCAATAAAGGGAGCCGATTTTTTACAATTAATTTGTCCAATAGAATAAATTTCTTCATCTGTCATTTTTTCTTTACAGCTTAATGCTAAAATTGAAACTACTACCGCAATATATTTTTTATTCATATTATTTTTTTATTGGTATAAACATGGCTCCACCCATACAAGGATAATATTTTGTTTTGTACACACCATTTTGCAAATAACTTTCTGCCCAGCAATATTCGTTTCCTTTGGTATTATCATTTTTCATTTGAGGTACATACCAAACAACTAAATCTGTATTTACAATTGCTTCAGGATAGGGTTCAATAAATTTTTCTGGACCTTGCTTATAGTCAGTGTTGCAACATGGGCCAATTGTAACTAAATCTTTTTCGCCTTCCTCTTTATCAATATGTTGTTTTGTTACATATACAAAAGGATTATCACCTCTGCTTCCATCTTTAAATTGCCCTCTACTTGGCTCAATGTAAAATCCATTGTTTTGAGTATCATTTATTTTGTATAAATAACCTTCTGGGGTGTAAGATGTTGTAGGTGTTGTTACACTCCATTGTTCTTGTTCCCAGGTTTTCCAGTTGGTTTTATCCCATGCAAAAAAAGAATTATTGTTTCCAGAAAATGAAATTCTAAAAACTGGACGATACGTGCCATTATTGCCACAACCACGACCCAAACTTGCTCCAGCAGCTCTAAATCTCCCATCGTTATAAAACTCAAATCGTTGTAAATAGTTATAGTTGCAAGGAAGTGGCCACTGTTCGCTACTAAAATTCTGCTCTAAAGCAAATCCAATTACTTTTCCATTATCAATAATATCAACAACTCTTGGCTCGTTTACAGCTACAACTGCTGCTTGGCTAAACTCTGGACACCCAACTGCATCGCTATATCCAAAACCATCTGTATTGCTATACCCTACATGCCAATCTACAATTTTGGCATTATTTATTACTTGTTTGTTGTTGTAATTAACCTCACTTATTCTCATGCCATCGCTGGTAGTTAAAACATAGTTTAATTTCCAATTATATTTTTCTAGTTTGTTTATTTGTTTGCAATAGCACTCCATTATTTTATCAAATTTCAACTTTCGTTCACTAATTCTTTCAGGGTTTCCTGTTGTGCCAACATTAGTCCATCTAATGCCTACAACTTTATAATCTGTTAAATCTACTATTGCCCAAAGGGCTTTATCCCCTTTAATAAAAGTGGGAGCAACACATAAATGCATACTTCTTTCACATTTAGTATTGTTTAATGCCGTTTTGGTATTAGCCATTAAAGCTTCTTGTTCATTTGGTTTGTAGCCCAATGCTTCTACAATTTTATTATTATTTATAGCAATTTGTAAGGCTAAATTTTTTAAATGTGTTGGTATATCTGGTTGTGTAGAAGATAATGTGGTTGTAGATAAAACCTTTTTGGAAGGAACATCTACCAGTGCAGTTGTGGTAAGATTTAAAGCATAATTGTACATTTCTACTTTATAAATATTGCTATTGGGGTTGTTTCCAGTTTCTTGTGGTCGTGCAGGGTACACGTTAAAAATTTCATTTAAAAATGGTTCTTTGGTTTTTGGGTCAAGTAAGTTTTCACAAAATTTTGCATTGCCAATTGCCATTGCTTGAGCTTCTTTTGCATCAACGCTTAAACTATCTAATAATATAATTGGCTTTGTTCTGCTTAGTGCCTCTTTAATTATCCCTAATCTTTGTTTTAAAATGGGGTTATTATCTTCTACTAATTCTTCCAAAAGCAAAGCATCTTTTGCTTGTTGTTTGGGATTGATTTTGTTTGAATGATCACTATTAACTGAATTACATGAAACAAATAAAATTGTAAATAATGTGTAATAGAAAAGTTTCATTTAAATTATATTAATGTGTTGTTTAATTGAAAGGATTTTTAAATTGTGGATTGTAAAATAAACTACTATCTGTTAATGATGTTAAAAAGTCGATAAGTTCTTTTTTTTCTTTATCAGAAAGTGTAAAGCCTTTAATAAGTGAATGTTTGTTTTTATTAAGTTTTCCATCACCTTTAAAAGCACCTTTGGTAATTAATCTTCCTCCACGAGCATACATATCAATAACTTCATCAATGCTCGCAATGCTACCATCGTGCATGTATGGAGCTGTAATTATCACGTTTCTTAGGCTTGGAATTTTATATTTCCCATCATCAAATTCATTTTTGGTTGTACTTATTAACCCATTGTCACTTGTAGGATATTTATTTTGATTGTTAATGTTGTACAAGCCATTATTGGCATACATACTATCAATTTCATTGCTCAGGGCAGCTAGGGTAAAATAGGGTGGTGGATGGCAATTATTACATTTTAATTTATTGCTTGTAAATAATATATATCCGTTCTGTTGTGCATCAGTTAAAGTGTTTGCATCAAAAGTTGAATTGGTAGATTTTAGCGTATTTACATAAGCTACAATTGCAGTTTCAATTTGGTTTTTTGTGAATAAACTATCGGCTTTTGGAAAAGCTTTTTCAAACAAATTTTTGTATAAACTATCATTGTGAAATTGTTGTTGCAAACTTTTTAAATGTTTGTCTAATCCAAGTTCAGTGGGATTTGTACTGTATAGTGGACGTTTAATTTGTTGCATTAAACTTGTATTATGGGGGTTTGCCCAATCAAATCGTTTTAATTCACCAACATTAATTAATGAGGGTGAATTATGCAACACATTTTCACCTAAACTGGTTATGCTAGTTCTATAGCCATCTGTAAAAGCAAAGTTTGGATTGTGGCAGCTAGCACAGCTTTTTGTATTATTTACAGAGAGTCGAGTATCAAAAAACAAATAATGCCCTAGTTTTTCCAAACTTTCTGTGTTTTGTTTCTTTAATGTACAAGAAGAGCATAGTATTAACAAAACAAAATAAAGTTTATACAAATTCATTCGTATTTTTCTCTTTCTTATTATTTGCAAACTAAATGATTTGCTTTCATTTTACATAATAAAGAAAACTTGTGTGTGTAATTCAGAATCATTATTGTTTTGGTGCATGCTCAAGTAAAAAGTGTAGAACTTTTTTATTTTTATAATAAATCTCCTTTAATCACAATAATGATTTAAAGTTATCGTTTTGTTTGTAACTGCCTTATTCAATTTTTTAGAACTTGAACTCATGTGTAAAAATTATTAAAATTTCATTAATTTTTATTGCTTCGGTTTTCATATATAAAAAATTGTTTTAATGTTGCATTTCAATATCGGTTCGAAAAACTAAATCTCCCTAAGAAATAAGACTGTTTGTGTTTTCCTGTAAGAAGTAATTTGTAGAAAATTATCCTATAGCAATTGGTTATATTTTCTGTCTTACAAAAAACATTTTAATGATATGCGTTTGTGTGGCATGCTATTTGTTTTGCTACCTGCGATTATTGTTACAAATAGTTAACTTGTTGAAAATCAAGTATTAAACTGACCACCCTTTATTTAAGGGATTGTTTAGTTTTTTAATTTGATTTGTTTTGTGTGCTGATTTGTTTTAATAGTTGAAAGATTCCATAACATAAACAATAAATATGTACCATTATCATTTTACCCCTCAAGTAAAGAGCGTTAAAGCACTATGCTATTTTATGCTCTTTTCTTTTTTGTTTGCAAGCACTTCGTTTGCTCAAACATTAAACATCGAAAAAGTTACTGTCTCTGGCTGTTATTACAGTG
>JBMLOQ010000121.1:0-12281 GCA_049242885.1 Chitinophagaceae bacterium | reverse complement strand
GAAGGCTTATGGTAAATATGTTTGGACAGGGGTTCGACTCCCCTCAGGTCCACAATAAACGCTACTAAATTTATATATTAGTAGCGTTTTGTTTTTAAATAGTAATGGCATATTTATTAAAAAAGTCGGAAATGAAAATTTCCGACTTTTTTAATTTAAATAATTCAATAAATAATTTATTGAACCACTACTTTTTTAACGGTTGTTTCGCCTTCTTTAGTTTGAATTTTTAGGCTATAAACACCTTTTGCAAAATTATTTACTGGAATGCTAATTATTTCTCCTCTTGTAGTATTTGCTTTTCTGGTAGAATACACTAGTTTACCATTTAAATCAATCAAACTAATTTCTACATTGCTAAAATTATCGTTGCTTAGGATATTAGTTTTTACATTTGATGGGTTAGGAAAAACTTCCCATTTGCTAGTAAATGATTCAAAACTTACCATAATTACGTTGCTGTAAGTACTTTTTCCATCAATATCAACTTGTTTAATTCTATACATATTTCTTTTTGAAGGAGCATTATCAACAAAGTTGTATTTAGCTTCACCATTGATAATGGTAGAATTAATTAAGCCAATTACTTCGAATTTTTTTCCATCAAAACTTCTTTCAATTTCGTAATGTTTATTGTTTTGTTCATTTACTGTCCAAGACAATAAGGTTGTTTTGTTTGATTGTTTAACACCAGTAAAAGACAACCAATTTACAGGCATATTAAATGTTACAGTAAAGTCTTGATTATTAACGTTATAAAATACATTGCCAGCACCCATCACTCTAATTCTTGCTTGGCTTGTTGCAATATTTGGTATAGTAATTAATTCACTACCATCATTTGGTGTTGATGCAGTAATTTGATGAGGGAAGGTTAATCCACCATCAGTAGAAAAATCTATTCTTACATTTGGACAAAAAGCATCTGTTCCATTCACTGACCATGTTACAGTTTGTGTGGCACCACCAACATAAAAATTCCATGGAAAAGAAACAGTAAAAGGCCCTGCAGCTCCATTTACAGATACAGTAGTTTCACCATAGCAAGATCCACCACCACCGGCTCTATTATCTCTTGCAGTTAGTCTAAAACGCATGTTTCTAGTACTTTCTGGCATTACTTCACCCATAGTGCTTCCACCACTTAAAACATCTGTTAATTTAGGAAAAGAGCGAGAAGGTGAAGTGGTTGGAATAAATGACCTAAATAAAGGTTGATTTGCATGTTGTGGGCTTCTATCCCAATTGCCAAACGTACTACCTGTATTATTTTGTTCCCAACTATAGGTTAATGCATCTCCATTTGCATCTGTAGCACTACCTGTTAATAAAAATGGCGTAAGTGCAGGAATAGTAAATGATGATGGTACTGTTACAACAGGTGGCGTATTACCTGTAGAACTTGAAACTGGGCATAATCCACCAGTACTTGAATTAATAGTAAAATCATAAATTTCGTCTTGGCTACGAGCGTGAAAATAAGGGTCGCTGTTTGATTGTAAATTATTGGCAGCCCCACAAATTCCAGCATAAGCCATAATGGTAGTGCCACTTCCTGGTTCAACGTTTGCTTGAGGGCTACCATTACCACTGCAGTTTACTGTTGATGCATTAAATGTGTGATTGCCTCTAAACTGATGACCCAATTCGTGAGCTACAAAATCAATATCATAGGCATCACCTTGTGGATTAGAACTTCCTGTAATACCTCTTGCTTTACTAGCATCATTGCAAACACAGCCTAGTTGAGCTAATCCACCACCACCTGTGCTAAAAGTATGTCCTATATCGTATCCACCAGATCCTATATTATTATCAATTACACTTTGACTTTCATTAATTAATGTGCCTGCATTATTATTTCCAGTAAATGGATCTGATGAAGGGCTTGTAAATACAATAGTTGCATTATCTGGTATTAATGAAAAAGCAATAGCACTTTCTTTTTGGTAAACTCCATTGCATCTATTTACAGTAATAACAATTTTTGCTAAAGCAGCATTAATTGTAACGTTAGTTCCTCCAACAGCTCTTGCATATTCTCCTGTGCAAGCTACTGCCAATCTGTAAGTAAGTAAAGTTCCACCAGCACATTGTGTATTATTTCGGGCTGATGTATTGTTGCTGATCGTTTCAGTTGACATTTCTTCAACTAAACTTTTATCACTTTTAAAATCTTTTCGGTAGTAAGAGATATAGTTTTTGTTGTTTAAGTTGTGATATGGGTCGATAAAAATGTTTCCAGTTACTGGACTAAGTATAAAAGCAAAAAAGCCATGTTCGTTCCAATCCATCATAATGTTAGCAGTTTTATCTGTAACTCCCTGACCAGTAAATGATTTTATATTCGGGAATTTTGCTCTCAATCCAGCACTCATAGTATTATTTCCCCAAACTTTAAATTCAGCAGTTTTACCGTCTGGCATGGGTAAAAAAATGGATGGTGCTGATTCTCTGTTAAATCCTGGATCATCTTGGTGTGGAATGGTTTTTACGAATGCATCCATAGCATTAATGTCTAATCCAAGTGTTCTATACTTTTGAGGAACAATTCCACGCTTTAAATTTTCGTTGGTAATCAAAGATTCTTGCTTATCGGTAAAAAAAGAAATCTGAGCTTTTGTTGAAATTGTACTTATTAATAAAACAATAAGTACCAAAGGGGTAACAATTTTTTTCATATAAACGTATTAATTAAAAGTTTCAAAAATACTATTTAATGGTAATTTTCAAATTAATTTATTTTAATAACTAAAAAAGTTTCTTTTACTTATTAAAATCACAATATTTCTTTACACTTTCGCCACTCAATTTTTATTCAATGAATATTGCTCTTATTGGTTATGGAAAAATGGGAAAAGTGATTGAGCAAATTGCTTTACAACGAAATCACAATATTACATTAATAATAGACCTAGAAAACCAACATCAGTTTGCAAAAGAGAACTTCATTAATGTTGATGTTGCAATTGAGTTTACAACGCCACATACTGCTATGGATAATCTTGCCAAATGTGCTTTTATAGGTGTTCCAGTTGTATGTGGTACTACTGGATGGTACAACAAAGCTGAAGAAATTGAGACTTTATTTAAGGAGCATAATGGTAGTTTATTATACACTAGTAACTTTAGTATTGGTGTGAATTTGTTTTTTAAGATAAATGAATATGTTGCCAAATTGCTATCAAGTCAAAGTCAATACAGCGTTTCGTTGCAAGAAATTCATCATACTCAAAAAAAAGATGCACCTAGTGGCACTGCTTTATCCTTAGCTAATCAAATTTTACCATTTTATCCTAATAAAAAATCTATTGTAAATACTAAAACAAATGATGATAATGTATTAAGCATTGAGTCTTTAAGAGAAGATCCTGCCCCTGGTACCCATCATATTATGTATGAGAGTATAGAAGATTCTATACAAATTACACATACTGCCCATAATAGAAATGGTTTTGCATTGGGTGCTGTTTTAGCAGCAGAATATATTTATAACAAAAAAGGAATTTTTACTATGCAAAATGTATTGAACATTTAACAAGTTGCTACGTTAATTGATAGTACTTTTGTAAATTCTTTTTAAAAAATTAGTAAATGAAAATTTTTCTTGTTTCCATTCTTACGTGCATTTCAATACAAGTAAACCTATTTGGTCAGGATGCAACAGATCTTGTAAAAAAAGTAAAAGCAAAGCTCGATAAAGTAAACGATTATGTGGCAGATGGTAAAATGAAAACTAATGTTGCCTTTATAAAAGCACCTGTTGGAACTATTAAACTGTACTATAAAAAACCCAACAAGCTAAAACTTATTAAGCAAAAAGGTATTGCTGTAATGCCTAAAGGTGGATTAACTTTTAATGCTGCCACCATTTTTGGATTTGATAATTTTACCTCAATTTTTGCTGGTGAGCAAGTTGTTAGTGGTGTTAAAACCAAAATCGTAAGGCTTTTGCCCAACGACTTAAATAGTGATTTAGTACAAAGTGTATTATATATCGATGAAGCTAATTTGCTTATTAAAAAATCACAAACTGTAACACGTGAAAATGGAAGTTTTGAAACTGAAATGTTTTATGGAACACAAGCCATAAATGGATTGCCCGATAAAATGATTCTTAGTTTTGACCTCAAAGAATATAAAATGCCGAGAGGTTTAACCCTTGAATTTGAAGATAATTTAACCAAAGAAGAGAAAGAAAAACTTAAAGTAAAAAAAGGAAAGTTGGAGATAACTTACTTTAACTACATCATTAATAAAGGAGTGGATGACTCAATTTTTAAATAAAAGTTTTTACCCAAAAATTTACATTAGTTTTCCTTACTTTTGCAGCCCCATTTAAAAAACATGGGGTTTTTTATGAAATTTTTTAATAAACAATTAAATGCAGAGGCACAGGATGCTGCTGGTGCAACTGAAGAAGTTGTTGCACAAGAGGCAGTTGCTGCAACACCAAATGTTCCTGTGGTAGAAGAAGCAATTGCACCTACACCAATTGCAAAAATCGTTGAAGAAGTAGTTACAGCACACGATGACTTTGATTGGAGTGTAGACAAAAGAAATGTAAGCCATTACAAAGCAGATGAAAAAGCTAAATACGATACAGTGTATGAAGCTACTTTCTCAAAAATTGAAGATGGTGAAATGTTAAATGGCGAAATTGTTGCTTTAACAACAACTGATGCTGTTGTAAACATTGGTTTTAAAAGTGATGGTTTAGTTTCGCTTAACGAATTTAGAGATGTACAAGGCGTTAAAATTGGCGATATTGTTGAAGTTTTAGTAGTTGAAAAAGAAGACAGAAACGGCAACTTACACCTTAGCCGTAAACAAGCAAGAACAGTACGTGCTTGGGAAAGAATTCAACAAATTCACAAAACTGGTGAAGTGGTTACAGGTTATGTTACTAGCAAAACCAAAGGTGGCTTAATCGTTGATGTATTTGGTATGGAAACTTTCTTACCAGGTTCTCAAATAGATGTTAAACCAGTTACAGATTACGATCAATTTGTAGGAAAAACTATGGAGTTTAAAGTAGTTAAGATTAACGAAACTATTAAAAACGCTGTAGTAAGTCATAAAGCATTAATCGAAAGTGATATCGAAGCACAACGTGCTGAGATTATGGGTAAATTAGAGAAAGGTCAAGTATTAGAAGGTATAGTTAAAAACATCACAGATTTTGGAGCCTTTATGGATCTTGGTGGTTTAGATGGTTTATTATACATTACAGATATTAGCTGGGGTAGAATTAACCACCCAACTGAGGTGTTAAAAATGGATCAAAAACTACAAGTAGTTGTATTAGATTTTGATGATGATAAAAAACGTATTAGTCTTGGTTTAAAACAACTTACTCCACACCCTTGGGATGTATTGCCTGAAACTTTAGTAGAAGGTGCAATAGTTACTGGTAAAGTTGTAAACATCGAGGATTATGGTGCTTTCTTAGAAATTCAACCTGGTGTAGAAGGATTAGTTCACGTAAGCGAAATTACTTGGGCAAATACTCCTGCAAACAGTAAAGAGTTCTTTAAAATGGGAGATGAGCATCAAGCAAAAATTGTTACTTTAGATAAGGATACTAGAAAAATGAGTTTGAGCATCAAACAAATGACTAACGATCCTTGGGAAACTATCGAAAACAAATATGCTACAGATAGCAAGCACATAGGAACAGTTAAAAACATAACTCCTTATGGTGTGTTTGTAGAATTAGAAACTGGTATTGGAGGAATGATTCATATAAGCGATTTAAGCTGGATGAAACGTTTAAACCACCCAGGTGAATACACTAAAGTTGCTGAAAAAATTGATATTATTATCTTAAATATCGATAAAGAGAACAGAAAATTACAACTAGGCCATAAACAATTAGAAGAAGATCCTTGGATTAGCCTTGGTGAAACTTTTGGAATAGGAAGCACTCATGAAGGTACTATAATTAAAAAAGATGATAGAGGAGCTATTGTACAATTAAGTTATGGTTTAGAAGGATATGCACCTGCACGTCATTTATTTAAAGAAGATGGCAAGCAAGTACAAGCTGATGAGCATGCACAATTTGTTGTAATTGAGTTTGATAGAAACGAAAAACGTATTTTATTGAGCCATACAAGAATTTGGGAACAAGTTCAAGCAGATGAAAAAGAAGCTGCTAAAAAAGAAGCCATAAAAGATAGTGAAAACACTAAAAAAGCAGTGAAAACTATCCAAGCAAAAGTAGAAAAATCTACTCTTGGTGATTTAGGTGGTTTGGCAGAAATAAGAGCAAAATTAGATGCTGCTGATAAAGAAGGAAAAGCATAGTATTATATAACTTTTCTATATCAAAAAAACCGAAGTTTAATTAGCTTCGGTTTTTTTATTTAAGCAAATCCAGCATAGTTAATTAAAGAAAAAATGAAGGGGTTTAATCCGTTTTTGTTTAATCTAATCCATTTTTTTATGTTTTTGGCGAAACAGTTAAGATAATAATTACTTTTTTTATTAAATTTTTTATAAAATATTTTTTTGTTTAAAAATACCTCTATATTCGCTTTGTGTTATAACGACACAAAGCTTGTTTAATCTTTTAAAAATTAAAAAAAAACGTATGAAAAAAATTTTATTTTCAGTTGTTTCTTTTTGTTGTCTTGCAATAAATTCATTTGCACAGCCAGCAACTAATCCAGCATCTTTAGCTACACTTACTGCAAATCAGGTGAAATCTATTTACACCGGTAACTTTTACACTGATTTAACCAATGTAAATTTTAATCCAAATTGGGGTCAACCTGGTTTTGCTGGTGCTACAACATTTACACTTAGTGGTAACGAAATGCGTCACTATCCTAGAATGAGTTATCAAGGTATCGACCTTAAAAATGGTGTAAACCCTGCTCAAAATGTAAGCTCATTAGATACCTTGCATTTAGATGTTTGGTCGTCTAACTGTACTTCACTTGACATTTTTTTAGTAACAGAAGCTACTGGTGAAAACAAAATTAATAGAGCATTAACCTTAAATGCTTGGAATAGATTAAAGATTCCTCTTTCTGCTTATACTGCTTTAGGTCTCAATTTAACAGGTGTTAAAGAGTTTAAATTTGTTACCATTACACCAGGTAGTGGAGCAAATATTTATGTAGATAATATTTTCTTTTATACCAACAACAGTTTGCCAACGCTTTCTAATTTTTCTATTCCTGCAAAAATGTTAGGCGATGCTCCGTTTAGTATAACAGCACCTACATCAAACAGTTCTGGTGCATTTACATACACCAGTAGTAATACAAATGTTGCAACTGTAACTGGTAACACAATAACTATTTTAAAAGCTGGATCAAGCGTAATTACTGCAAATCAAGCAGCAGCAGCTCCTTATTCTGCTGGAAGTATAGTAGCAACATTAACAGTTGGTGTATCTCCTTTAAGTACAAATGCTCCAAACCCTACTAAGCCAGCTGCTAATGTAAGATCAATATTTAGCAATACGTATCCAAATTTGTCAGGTACAACTTTTAGAACAGGTTGGTCTGGTGCTGGTCCTTTAGTAGATACTGCTATCGCAGGAAACGATATAAAAAAATACAGTGCTGTAGATTTTGTGGGCATTGAGTTAGCAAGTCCAACAGATTTAACTTTAGCTGATAGTGTACATATTAGTATGTGGACTCCTTCTTCTTCATCTTTTGGATTAAAATTAGTTAATACAGGCGGAGGAGCATCTAATGAGAATATTGTGTGGTTTGACGGGCTACCTGGTACACATAATAGAGCTGAACCACTTCAAGGTCAGTGGAATGTATATAGCCTTCCTTTATCTCTTTATAACACTTTAAATGGTGCTTTAAGATTAACCAATAGAAATGCAATTTTCCAAATAATATTAGTTGGTAAGGCACCATTTACAGATAATACTTATTATATAGATAATATTTATTTCTCTTCTAGCACTAACATTTTGCCTGTAGATTTCAAAGCATTTGATATTAACAAATCTGGTAAGGCAATAAACTTAAACTGGATTGTAGCTAATGAAATTGGACTAGCTGAGTATGTAGTTGAAAAAAGCTTAAATGGTAAAGATTTTGATAGAGTTGCAACTATTGCAGCAAGTGGAAAAGAAAGATACAGTTTTGCAGATGATAATTTGGTAAATGGCATTATTTACTACAGAATTAAAGCCGTAGATAAAGACGGTAAATTCAAATACTCTGCAACTAAAAATGTAACGAATAGCGATTCTAAATTAGAGTACAGCGTATATCCTAATCCTGCTAAAAATGAATTAGTTATTAAAAACTTAACTGGTAACAATAACATTAGTTTGGTTGATGCTACTGGTAGAATTGTTTTAAGAAGAAATAATGTAACTAATGGATTAACTACATTAAACATTACTAATTTGCAAAATGGTTTTTATACCGTGGTTGTAAACAATGGTGTTGAAAACAAAACAATGAAAATTGTAGTAGAAAAATAGTATTTGTAATCGAAGACATAGTGAGAGGCTGTCCTTTTAGGGCAGCCTTTTTTTGTTATTACTAGATAAAGTCGCAATTTGTTAAACGTTTGAATTGATAATTATCCTACTTTTGATATGTTTCTTTTATTAAACAAACTTTGGTAATAGAAAACTTCGATTGTCTATAAGTTTAATTAGTTCATATGAATTTTCCTGTAAAAATGTGCTTTAAAAAATTTTTTCTTTTAATACACTTAGTTTCAGTTGTTAGTTTAATAAACGCTCAACTAACTATTTATACTGATTATAATTTACAAGGAAATTCAGGCACTTGTGTTTCTAAAACAATTTATCTTGGAAATAATATCCCTAATGGTTTAAACAATAGAATTAAATCAATTTCTTTAGCCCAAGGCTACATTGCAACTTTAGCAGATAGTACTGATGGCACTGGTGAACGATTTACATACATGTCGAGTAAATCAGCAATAAATATTAATCTATCTTTTCATTTACAAAATAAAGTATCATTTATTCGTGTAATGCGATTGCCATCTTTTAAAGTAAAGAAAAAAGGTGTTTGCTCAACAAACAATAATGAAATAGATTCAATAGGAAATACAACTTGGTTTTACGATTGGAATGATAAAGACGTATCTACACCAACAAGAGAATATGCCCCAATGGCATTTATGTGGTACAGTACTCGTGATTCTTTTATAACAAAACTTATTAATAAAGACTCTATCACGCATTATATTGCTTACAATGAGCCAGATGTTAACGGCCCATCGAGAATGATTGTTTCCCAAGCAATTCCTCCATTCAAGAAAATGCAATCTGTAGGCCTAAGAATGGGATCTCCATCTGCATCTTATATACATTGGCAAGATACTTTTGCCAGGGCTGCGAGAGAACAAAAATTGAAAATCGATTATGTATGTGTACATTGGTATGATTGGGGTGCTTATATGACAACCCATCCTGATTCTATTGTAAGTGCTGCTGGAATTTTAACCAGATTTAAGAGCTTTTTAGCAGCAGTTTATGATTATTATAGAAAACCAATTTGGATTACAGAGTTTAATGCAAATGAGCATAGAACCGATTCAGTTCACCATGAGTTTATGAAAATTGCATTGCCCTGGCTAGATTCTTGTTCTTATGTAGAGCGGTATGCTTATTTTTTTGGGAATGATGTAAGATCTATTCATCCAAATGGAAGTCTTACTACTGCTGGAAAGATATATAGAGATCATGAATCTGTGGATGCCTATCCAGAAAATATTATTGACACAAGACCTGCGTTCCCAATTTCTCTTGCTTCGTGGCAGGCATCTGCTGTATTGCAAGGTGGCTTAAATCAGTCCACGTTTGCACCAACAAAAATCCATAGTAATTTAACGGCTCCTTTACCAATTACTCGAGGTTCTGGTGTTGTATTGCCACCAACTTCCTCCTCTAATGGTTATTGGGGTGGCACAAGTTTTTCAACTACAACTGCCGAAGATGGTATTGCCGATAATAAATTTCTTTCTTTCAGCTTAAAATCTAAGAATGGAAAATCTGTAAATTATCATTCTATTAGTAATATTAATATTAGAATTGGCTCATCTGGTCCAATTAAGTATAGAATTGATTATGTAGTAGATAATGGGAGAACTTTTTTAGCTGATTCTATATCAGGACCTTTAAGAGTAACAGGTAATTACACTCTAGATTCTATTGATTTATCCACCATTTCTAATTTACAAAATGTACCACCAACTAGTACTGTAACATTTAGAATTATTCCTTATGATGCAAGTGGAACAGGATCGTTTTTAATTGGAAGTGGTGTAAACGATACTTTGCCAGATTTTGAGATAATTGGTGGATTTTCTGATGCTAATTTAGTATCAGCACCTTTACCAACTAAGTTGTCTAATTTTCATTTGAAAAGAAATTCGGGCAATCAAATCAATTTACACTGGTCTACAAGTTCAGAAATAAATTGTAGTCATTTTGAATTAGAGCGTAGTACCAATGGATTAACTTTTTATCCTATTGCAACAATAACTGGCACTAATTTAACAAATGGAAGTACATATAACTACATAGATAAACATCAATTAAAACAACAA
The DNA here is from genome assembly GCA_049242885.1 of Chitinophagaceae bacterium. Lineage (GTDB taxonomy): Bacteria > Bacteroidota > Bacteroidia > Chitinophagales > Chitinophagaceae > CAIVPM01. Next base: position 1,709 of record JBMLOQ010000121.1, on the reverse strand, counting down.
ACATATTATAGATTAAAAGTTATTGATAAAGATGGAAATTATGTGTATAGCCATGTTTTGATAGATGTTTTTAGTAATTCAAATACAAACCTATTTGTTTATCCAACTGTATCTGCCAATGGATTAGTGAAAGCAACATTTAAAAAAGTTGTAAAAAATGCACATTTAATGGTTGTAGATGTACATGGTAAATTAGTTTCAACTTATAATCTACAAGCAGGAGCTACATATCAAAATATTGAAACATTTGCCCTACAAAAAGGAACCTATTTTTTAGTTCTACAGCAAGAAGATGATATGCAGGTTGCAAAATTTATCAAACAATAAATGTTCAAAGCGATATTATAATTCTTGCAAAGCATACAATTCCTTCATTACCAATTTTGGTGTTCTATCTATTTTAAATAAACCCCAGTGTTTTTCTGGCTCTAAAGGTTCTGGAGAACCTTTCCAGTCTTCGTCAAAAGCTTCAAAAACAAAGGTTAAAATATTTTCTTTGGTTGTCCATTCTACCAAATCTTCGTAATATATTTTTTGGTTTTCTTCGTTTACCATTTCAGGGTTTATACCTCTGCCATTGCTATTAGTACTCCATCCAGCTTCTGTAATTACCACTGGTTTGTTAGGGTATTTATGGGCTACTGCATAATAATTTTCTTTGGTATAATCCAATGATTCATGAATATGTTTATACTCCCAAACAGGGTAGGTGTGGATGGAAATAAAATCAACCGCTTCAACCAAAGCTTCCATTTTGTACAGCCAAGGAACGTAGTTTTCGCAAAAAGTTACTGGTTGTTTTGCACCTTTTTTTACCATATTTACATAATCAATTACATGGCTTACTGGTACGTAATGATCTGTCCAATCTACACAAGCTTCATTGCCTACAGATAAGCAAAAAACTATGGTAGGATATTGATTAGCCAATGCAATTAGTTTTTGCATTTTAGCCTTATTTTTTTGTTGGTTTTTAATAAGTACTTCCTCTTCGTAAACACCACCACCCCAAGGACAACCAAAATTATTCATTTCAGCTTCAATATATGCTCCCAACATAACTTTTAAGTTAAGTTGCTCTTGATGAATTACTTCCAATACTGTTTCACCGTGTAAATCAATATCATAGAGTCTTAAATACTTCCAATTATCTTGTAAAAGCAATAAGTCTTCTTTTATTTCATTATATGTAGGATAAACGCCACCAGGCTGTTGCCCTTGTCTAAATCCAGAATAACAAATTGCATTTCCTGGTTCAATTCCTAATTTCTCAAAGCAGTTCATTATTAATATTTTAATTTTTCATTTTTATCCCAAATTCCCCAATAAGCACCAACTATTCCTTCTGCTCCAACTTTCCAACTTTCATCGAAAGAAGAGAAGTAAAATGTAGGAATTTCTTCTTCAGCAGCCCATAAATGAGTATTAATAAAATAATCTCTGGCACTGGTTTCAGATGGCACAGCACCTTTTAAGCTTTCACCCATACTTGGCCAACCAGTTTCAGTAATAATTACTTGTTTTCCACCACCAGCAGCCTTAGCTTGATGGTACATTTGTTTCATGTGGTTTAAAGAATATTCAAATGGGCAACCTTCCCAAAAAGGGTAACAGTTGCACAAAATTACATCGCACAATTCTGTAATATTTGGTCTATGAGAAAACTCGTAATAAGCATCTACGTAACCCACTGGAATATGAGGAATTTC
>JBMLOQ010000120.1:2883-19641 GCA_049242885.1 Chitinophagaceae bacterium | reverse complement strand
ATAGAAGTTAAGGTGTAAGATTAGTTTGTGTAGATGTTTACTTAGTTGGAAAATACTATTGTGCGTTTGTATTTATTGCTTCAAAGGTTTATGTAAAATTGTTTTTATTTGTACAAATATTTATATGCAAACAATAACGTTAAAATTGGCTCAAAAAGATTATGGCTTTGAAGCAACTGACGAGGCAGGAACAATAATAAAATTAGATAACTCACCCGACCATGGTGGAAACAATTTTGGTGCAAGGCCCATGCAAATGTTGCTTATGGCGTTGGGTGGATGTAGTGGAATTGATGTTGTGAGTATTTTAAAAAAACAAAAAGTTGAATTAAGACACTACGAAATGATAATTAAGGGTGAAAGGGAACAAGGCAAAGAACCAGCACTTTGGAAAAATGTTGATGTAACTTTTATAATTGATGCTGAGATTACACAAGAAAAAGCTGAGCGTGCAGTACAATTAAGCATTGATAAATATTGTAGCGTAGCAGAAACTTTACGATTGGCTGGGGCTACCATTACTCATCAAACAATTGTAAAATCATAATTGAATAAGAGCTTTATAAAACATTTAAATTTAGTATTGGGTTATTTTGGTTGATGATTTTCAGTTGTAGAAATTGTATTTATTGAAGCTGTTTTTTTCTTTTTACTATCAAAAAAAAGTATTTTAATACCTATTAAAAGTAGAATTACAGCGAATATTTTTTTAAGTAAATCGTCCGAAATTTTATTTGCAATTTTTCCTCCAAAAAAGCCACCTACTAAAAAGCCTATGGCTATTAAACCTACTACTCTAAAATCAATATGACCGTTTTTATAGTATTGCCACATGCCAAAAAAAACAACTGGCAATGTAAGCACTGCTAAAGAAGTGCCTTGAGCTTGTTTTTGGGTTAACGCCATAAAGAATACCAAGCAAGGTACAATAATTATTCCACCACCAACACCAACTAAACCGCTAAGCATGCCACTGCAAAAACCAATGATTAAAAGGGCTATAATAATGCCAATTGTGAGTGTCATTTTTTGTTTTTTCAATGTTAAAATATTTAAAATACTACACCAAACTTAATCTCTATAAGCATGGAAATTAAAAGCACTTACTTTTTCACAAAACATTCTTGATAATAATCTATGGCTTCTTGTACAATTTTTAAAGCTTTTGCTTTGTCGCCAAACTCTTCTACAATTACATTTTTCTTTTCTAATTTTTTATATTCTTCAAAAAAGTTTCTTATTTCTTCAAAAAAATGATTTGGTAGCTCTTCAATATTGTTTATATGGTTTACACTTGGGTCGTTGGCTGCAACACTAATAATTTTATCATCGGCTTCTCCACTATCAACCATTTGCATTACACCAATAACTTTTGCTTCAATTAAAGTAAGGGGCTGCACTGGTACAGAAGTTATTACTAAAATATCTAAAGGGTCTTTATCGCCTCCATAACTTTTAGGAATAAAACCATAGTTAATTGGATAGTAAAACGATGAGTAAATTACCCTGTCTAATTTTAATAAGCCACTTGCTTTGTCTATTTCATATTTGCACCTACTACCTTGAGGTATTTCAATTATAGCGTTTACTAAACGAGGAGCTTGCTCTCCACAATCAACGCCATGCCAAGGATGTAAAACAGTTGTTTGCATATTGATATTTTTTTGGATTAGTTTTTTAAACATAGATTTTTTATGTGGTTACTTACTTTTTGTGTGTTTTAAACAAAGAAACTAACTTACTGTGCTTCCATTGTTTATTATGTTGTTGGGTTGTATAAAATGCAATTTGCCTGTTGCATCCTCTGCCATTAAAATCATACCATTGCTTTCTATACCTCTCATTTTTCGTGGTGCTAAGTTACATACAACAGTTACTTGTTTGCCTACAATTTCTTCTGGTGCAAAATGTAAAGCAATACCACTTACAATGGTTCTTTTCTCAAAACCCAAATCTACTTCTAGTTTTAACAATTTATCGGCTTTTTCTACTTTTTCAGCACTAATAATTGTTCCAATGCGTAAATCTATTTTGGCGAAATCGTCGAATACAATTTCTGGTTTTAGGTGTTGGGTTTCTAATTTATCTTCTTTTGCCTCTTCAGCATTTGCAGAAGATTGTTGACTAATTGCCATTGATTTTTGTTTTAATTTTTCTACTTGAAATTCTATTTCACTATCCTCAATTTTTCTAAATAAAATTTCAGGAGGTCTAAGGCTGTATCCTACTTTTAGCAAATCAATTCTGCCAGCATTTTCCCAATCTAGCATTCTATCTACCACCTTCATCATGTACAACATTTTTTTTGCTGTAAACGGCAAAAATGGATGAATTAAAATTGAAAGATTAGCACACAATTGTAAGCATAAGTGCAGGCAGTTATCTATGCTTTGTTGCGTTGCTGGATTTTCAACTAACTGTTTTACCAAAATCCAAGGCTGCTTTTTTTGAAGATACTGATTGCCTTTTCTTGCTAAATCAATAACCTCAAATTGAGCGTCTCTAAATTTGTATTCTTCTAATAATTGTTCTACTTTTTGCTTGGTGTGTTTAATATCAGCTATTACTTGTTTGTCATCATCATCAATAATTTCATTATAAAACTTTGGAACTTTTCCGCCACATAATTTATGCATTAACACAAAACTACGGTTTACAAAATTTCCAAAAATATCACTCAATTCACTTTTGTAGCTAGTTGCAAAACCCTTCCAAGTAAACTCACTATCTTTTGTTTCTGGTGCAATAGCAGTTAGGTAATAGCGTAAAGCATCAGCCATTTGCCCACCACCATTTTCTGGTTTAATCCAATCGTTAATGTAATCGTCCATTTCAATACTCCAACCACGGCTAGTACTCATTTTATCGCCTTCCAAATTCATGAATTCATTACTTGGTACGTTAGCTGGCAAAATGTTTCCATTTAGTTTTAGCATTACTGGAAAAATAATAGCGTGAAAAACAATATTATCTTTTCCTATAAAATGTACCAGCTTTGTATCATCATTATACCAGTAAGGTTTCCAGTCTTTTCCATTATTTAAAGCCCATTGTTTTGTAGCAGAAATATATCCAATTGGAGCATCAAACCAAACGTACAATACTTTACCATTTTCGTTAGGTAGGCTTACTCCCCAATCTAGATCTCTAGTTACAGCACGTGGCTGCAAACCTCCATCAATCCAACTTTTTACTTGCCCTACAACATTGGCTCTCCAATCGTTTTTGTGTTCTTCTAAAACCCATTCTCTTAAAAAATCTTCGTGTTTATTCAATGGCAAATACCAATGTTTTGTTGCTTTTTTAATGGGTGCATTTCCACTTAAAGTAGAAACAGGATTTATCAATTCTTCAGGACTTAAACTTTTGCCACATTTTTCACATTGGTCGCCATAAGCACTATGATGCCCACAGTTTGGGCAAGTACCTTTTATAAATCTGTCTGCCAAAAAGGTATGTGTTGCTTCGTCGTAAAACTGTTCTGATTCTTTAATTTCTAAATCACCTTTGCTGTTTAGGTTGGTAAAAAATTCTTGAGCAGTTTCGTGATGCAGAGGTGATGATGTACGATGGTAAATATCGAACTCAATACCTAAATCTTTAAAATTTTGTTCAATAATTGGGTGGTACTTATCTATAATAGCCTGTGCTGTAGTACCTTCTTTCATGGCTTGTATAGGAATAGCAGTTCCGTGTTCATCGCTTCCACATACAAAAACTACATCACGTTTTTGCTGGCGTAAATATTTTGCATAAATATCTGCTGGAATATAGGCACCCGCCAAATGACCAATATGTTTTAAACCATTGGCATAAGGCAAGGCACTTGTAATTAAATATCGTTTAAATTGTTTGCTCATTGTATTGTATTTGCCTCAAAGGCTAAAAGGTTTGCAAAAGTAGGTTTTTGTTTAGATGCCACAAAGGTTATGAGAAACAAAGCTTTTCTTTCTTAGGATTTACTTTTCTTTTTTGAATTTTGGAAACAAAAAAAGCTGCCTTTGTGAGACAGCCTTTCTTTAGAAAATTATTTGAAAAATTATTCAGATACAACTTCAAACTCAACTTCTGTGTTATTGCTACCACCAAAGTCAATAGTTGCTTTGTAGCTTCCTAATTCTTTAACTTCATTTGCAATTATTATTCTTTTGCGATCAATTTCGTAGCCTTTTTGATCTCTAATAGCACGTGCAATTTGCAAGCTTGTAACGCTACCAAAGATTTTACCACTTGTACCACTTTTAGCACCAATTTTAATAGCACCATTTTGTAACGCTGCGATAACCGTTTTAATTTCGGCAAGCATTGCTGCTTCTTTTTTAGCTTTTACTTTAAGGCGTTCTTGTAATTGTTTTAAGTTGGTAGGACTAGCTTCTACCGCCATTTTTTGTGGAATTAAATAGTTACGAGCGTAGCCATTTTTAACTTTTACTACTTCGTTTTTTCCACCAAGATTATCAACATCTTGAATTAAAATGATATCCATTTTTTATGTTTTAGCTCCCAAAGCCCAATCTTGTTTTTTTTGATTGTGACTGTCTTCTAAAAATGCATTTAGAGTTAGGGAAGGTTACTAAATAAATTTAAACTCTATTTAAATAAATCTGTTACGAATGGTAATAAAGCCATTTGACGAGCTTTTTTTACTGCATCGCTTACTTTACGTTGATATTTTAAAGAGTTACCGCTTAAACGACGAGGCAACATTTTACCTTGCTCATTTAAGAATTTCTTTAAAAATTCTACGTCTTTGTAATCAACGTATTTAATTCCGTATTTTTTAAAACGGCAAAATTTCTTTTTAGGTTTCTCCTGCTTAATTGCAGTAAGGTATTTTATTTCATTCTTTGCCATGGTACTATGCTTCTGCTTTATGATGTTTAGGGAATCCGCCATTACGTTTTGTATGGTTATACTCAACGGCGTTTTTATCGAGTTTTGTAACCATGTGTCTCATTACTTGCTCATCTCTAAGCATAGCAATTTTCAACTTTTCGTTAAATTCTGGTGAAGCTGTGTACTCGTACACCCAGTAAATTCCAGTAGTTTTTTTCTGTACTGGATAAGCTAAAGACTTTAAACCCCAAGGTGTGCTAGCTACTGTAGTACCACCATTTTCTGTTACTAAATCTGAATATTTTTTTTGAGCTGCTTTAAACTCATCTTCAGAAAGTACAGGGGTGAAAATAATCATCAATTCGTAATTGTTCATTACCCTTTTTTTTTAATTAATTAATTGGTTTTATCCCACTGGACTAAAGGTTTTACAACTTTTAGATGCTGCCAAAACAGCATTGGGGCTGCAAATGTAGGGGATTGAATAGTATTTTTTTAAGTTTTTTAAATTTACTGTAACAAAAAGGTGGTTTTTGTTGACCACACTAGTTCCAATTCACTACTTTGATACTATTATTTTTTGAATGAATGACTCCCCATTTAGGTTTGTTTTAATGATATAAGTACCATTTTGTAATGTATTAATGTTTAAAAATACATTGTTAGAAGTGGTAGAGATATTTTGGTTTTGAACCAACTTGCCCATGCCATCTATGATGCTAATATTTACTTTTTGCGAAGTTGTAACTCCGTCAAACTGAAGTTGTACATAATTTTTAGCAGGATTTGGGTAAACCAGAAATTTTATATTGCTAGGAACTACAACAGTAAATATTTCACTATAACTAAAACTTCCGTTTTTGTCTTGTTTTTTAATTCTATACCAAAGTTTTTTGCCTCTTAAATTAGAAACATAATCTGTAATACTATAAGTATTCTTTTTTGTGGCATTAATGTTTTGAATACTGTTAAAATAAGTTCCATCAAAACTTCTTTCAACTTCATAATTTTCCACATTAACTTCAGCTCCAACTTGCCATTGCAATTCTATTTTATCGCCATTTAATTTCCCAGTAAAAAATAAAATATCTACAGGCAATGCACTAAGACCTGGACAAGTATTATTCCAAACCGCATCTACCAATTCTGGTCTATCTACAAAAGGATTTCTATTGCCTTGGAAGGAATAAGCACCGTTATTTCTATCGATTTCTTTTTGACTTACGGGGTCTTGATTATGCCATTTAAGCATCAATTTTAAATAGTTAATGTTTACACTTGGAAATGTATTTGCACTCAAAGTTGGAGCACCATTGCTACTTAAATTTGCCCAACTACTTATATTATCTTGATACCTTGTAACCATGTACAAATAAATTCTGGCAACATCTCCTTTATAAGTATTTATTGGTTCAAACACAGTTCCACTAACACCTGCCACACTTGAAGAGCCCAATTTGCTTCCATTTAAACTTGTATAACTTGTTGTACCAACTTCTCCATAAGGATAATTGCTTCTTTTGCCATTTACAAAACCATCTGTTGGTAGTACTTGTATATAATCTGTTCCAGGGCCATTTGCTGTTCCTGTTGTAAACCAACTTTGTGGAAAGGTATGCTCTCTATTAAAACAAGAATTTTCGCCACTATAATTGCCACATTGCTGTGTTGCAGGGTTGTAATTATAAGGATCGGTACCTGTAGGATTGTCTGAATAAATATCCCAAATTACCATAGCACTTCCACTGCCAACTTCTCTTGGTTTAACATCAGTTTCGGCATATTGGCTATATAAACTTCCATAGTCATTTAAATTATTTCCATTAGTTATAATATTTTTTAGAGTTGTTTTTAAACTGCTACATGACAAGCCTGTTGTTGCATTGTAATATCCAGTTGGTTCTCCTGTAGCACTGCTTGATGTTGCCATAGTGCCTTTTAAACTTGTAGTAAAATATAAAGGGCCACCGGTGCAGTTAAAATTATTAATTGAAAAAACAAAATAATTATAAGTAGTTGTAGTAGCTAATCCTGTGCTTGAAAATGTATTGCCTACGCCAAATTTTACAACAGTTCCACCTCCAAAACTAGAACCTGCAGCATAGCTTGAACCATTTGTAGGAGTTGCAGATAAAGTGTTGTTTAAACTACGAATTACTAAGTAGCCATCAGCAGTAGCACTTGCTGTAAAACTTCCATTTATAGAAGTAGATGTTGGGGTAAGTATTAAATTGGTAGGAGCATTGCTTGGTGCTATACAAGCTAAAGGTGCAGTTGTGGCCACATTTCCTGTAAGTGGCGATGTTGTTAAAAATTTAGAACCACCACTACAGCTGCTATTTACACTAAAAACCCAAAAATAATATGTGGTTGCTTGTGTTAATCCTGAAATGGCATAACTTGTTGTACTATTTTGATCAATTACAGTTCCGTTGCCAATAACATCTCCTTCGCTATAGTTAGTGCCTTCTATAGGGTTTGCACCTAATGTGCTATTGGTGCTTTTAATAATTAAATATTCATTTGGTGCTGGTGAAGCTGCTGTAAAATTTAAGTTTAAGCTATTATTAGTGATATTAGAAAAATTTAAAGCTGTTGGCTGTGCAGTTGGCAAAACACATGGAAATCCATTATAGCCTGTCCAACTTACATCATCTACACTAATTCTTAAACCAGCAGTTACTTGTTTTATTTCTAAGTTAAAACTTCCTGAAACATTAATATTGTTGATTGTAGTAGTTTCTACTGTAGTTAATGGATTTGCTGTGCCCACTAAATTGCCATTTATACGAACTTCTAAAATTGGATTTGAACCACTAAATTGCTGTTGATGTTTAAATGTGATACTACCAATACCATTTGGTATAGTATTGCAAGTAATGGCCCCATTTCTTATATTAATTGCTCTGCCAGTTATGGTTTGATCTGTACGAGCATCTGATGCATTCCAAGAAAGACCATTGTCACCAGTCCAAGTTTGTGCTGCATAAGTGCCACTGTTTGCTGGAATACTTGTAAAACTTTCTGTGCCTTGTGCAAAAGAAGTTAAAAAAGCAAAAAATGCTAATACAATCGTTATTGTTTTTTTCATCTACAAAAATTAGTGTACAAATGTAGAAGTAAAAACATTGGTGAAGAATTAAAAAATGTGCTGAAAATGATTTTTTACTTTCTTGTAATGTTAATTGCTTGATAAATGTTTGTTCATAGTATCAAATTGACTTTGATAATTTTATTTATATAAAGACAGCTCCAAATTTTGGAGCTGTCTTTTGCGTTTGGTTTAGTTACGGTCATAATTTTTTATACTTTCACCCTTTGAGTTTCGGTTTCACTAGCCCCAGTTTTACGAAGTTTTAAGTTTTGTCCTTTGCTAAAACGATAACTAAAGTTTATGCTTAGTACTCTTGTATCTAAAATGCTTCTCCAATTGGCTGTAGCATTGGCAATTGAAGTAATATCTCCTCCTGGTCTGTTGCTCCAAAAAATGTCATTTAAGCTAAGTTTTAAGGTGCCTTTATCTTTCATTATTTTTTTTGCAATTCCAAATCTTGCTTGAGCAACAGGAATAGTAATAAATTGTCCTACTGCAATGCTACTTTGGTAGCTACCTCCCAATTCGGCACTCCATTGTTTATTGATTATAAAACTATTATTTGGCGAGAAAGCCCAATACCATTGACTTCTATTTAAATTTTGACCATAAACTTCTGATTTAAATGTTAAGTTATTTGATTCTACATGGGCTTGTAAAATCCACCATTTAGTTGGCTGCAAATTGGCATCAATGCTTAATCCATAAGTAATTTGTTTTCCAAAATTTCCAGGTCTGCTAAAGAAAATGCCATTAACTTGTTCATTGGTTTCCATAATTACATTATAAGCACTACTGTAGTTTGCAGTAAAAGTAACTTTGTTGTTTAGCGTATAAGCCAACTCAAACTTATTTACAATAGTTGGCTGTAAAAATGGATTGCCAGCATAAAAAGTAAAATTATCCATTGGGTAGGTAAATGGGTTCATATCTTGATAGTTTGGTCGTTCAATTCTTCTTCCATAACTAAAACTTAAATAATGGTTGCCTATGCTATCTAATGGCAATCCTGCGAAAACAGTTGGAAACAAATTTCCATAGTTTAAGTTAAAGCTAGAATCTTTCACAACTGCATTTCCTAGTTGTTTTCCATCAACAGCAGTATGTTCATATCTTAATCCAACTTGAATGGATAGTTTTTTTATATCTGTTGTGTAACTTGCATATCCTGCATTTATGTTTTCTTTGTATTTAAAACGATTACTAAAGGTATTGTTTACAGTTGATACATTGCCTACAACATCAAAAAAATTGGCTGTATTATCTGTATTTACAAAGCTTGTTTTTAAGCCAGTTTCAAATCTTCCACCATTTTTTATAGGCTGTATAAAATCTAATTTTCCAGAGGTGATGTTTAGATTTGCTGGTAAAAAAGAATTTAAAGTGCTTGAGTTTACATTTACAGGAGCAATTGTTGTAGTGGTATTTACAAGGCTTTGATCCATTGTAGCATTGAATTGAATATAATCAAAATTTCCACTTAACTCCCCTCCTTTATTGTTGGTTTTATGATTAAAGTTAAAGTTTGCAGTACCATTTTTCCAAAGTTTATCTGAGTTTGTAAATGCCCTGTTATTGGCAACTAAAGTATTGGAACCATTTAGGATGTTTGCTTTATTATCATTGGTTGATAAAGATGGGTTTCTAAACCCACTAAATGCAATCCCAATAGTTGTTTTTTTAGAAGCATAGTAATCTGCTCCTATTCTTATACTTGCACTTTTGTTTTGTTTTTTAATAAAAGTATTTTGGTTAAAGGCACTTTGCTTGGTTCCACTAATATCAAAATAACTTCTGTTAATAGTAAGATCTTGATAGCTATTATTAATGTTGTAGCTAGCACTGCTAAAAAAGTTAAATTTATTAACTCTATAATTAAAAGTTGCACTGTTATTGCTACGTGCATAAAACCCTTGGCCATAGCCAATACTTGCACTTCCATTAAACCCTTTGGCTACATTTTTTTTGAGTTTGATATTTATAATTCCTGCGTTTCCTGCTGCATCATATTTTGCAGGAGGGTTGGTCATGATTTCTATATTTTCTACTTGAGCGGTGGTTAAAGTTTTTAAATAATTAGCTAAATCAGCCCCACTAAGTTGTGTTGGTTTATCATCAATAAAAACCATTACACCAGGGTTGCCTTTAAGCTTCAAAAGTCCATCTTCATTTACCATTACACCAGGTGCTTTTTCTAATGCTTCTAAAACATTGCTTCCAGCATTTGTAATTAACACGTTGGGATTAATAATTACTCGGTCTAATTTTCGTTCAATATATTTCTTTTGAGTATTTACTGTAACATCTTCAAGAGCTGTTGGCTTTAAAATAATGTTACCAAGGTTTATTGATTGTTGACTAGCAATTAACAGATTGGTTTTGTATTTTTCCCAACCTGTGGCTTTAGCTTCAATAAAAAAACTATCAATTTTATTAGGCGTTATTTCAAAGCTACCATCATTTTCAGTAAGAGCAGTTTTTATAAGTTTATTTGTATTGTATTTATAAACATAAATAGTAGCTCCAGCTATTGGTTTGCTATCATCACCCAACAATACACCTAAAATTTTTGTTGATTGACCAATTGCAAATTGAACAAATGCTAGCAGTGTAAAAAGCAAAAATTTATACTTCATTTTTTTAATTATTTTTTGCAACATTATTTTAAAATAGTAGCTGTGTGAGTTAATAATACATTAGTGGGTTATTAATTGTAAATAAAGGTTAATGAAGGTTAAATTGCTGAGTGATTGCAGTTTAGAAAAGTTAAAATTTAATTCCTATGGCAACTTTTAATAATTAATTGTCATTAGCTATTGTTTTACATTTAAAAGTTATCAAAAATGTTTTGTATCAATTACAAAATCGTGAATTCTAATTGTACGCTTTTGTAAACTTATGTTTTGTGGTTTTTGATGATTAATTTCTTTGCAAGACAATCAAAAACTATCAATCGTTAGCTTTCTCTTCAATCCATTACATTTGCAAAAATTTCTACAATGGATATTAAAAATAACATTCTCGAAACCATAGGTAATACACCTTTAATTCGTTTAAATAAAATTACAAAACATTTGCCTTGTCAAGTAGTGGCAAAGGTTGATTATTTTAATCCTGGAAATAGTATTAAAGATAGAATGGCATTGAAAATGGTAGAAGTTGCCGAAGCAAATGGTAAATTAAAACCTGGTGGAACTTTAATTGAATGTACTAGTGGCAATACTGGTATGGGTTTGGCATTGGCCGCTGTTGTTAAAGGTTATAAGGCCATTTTTGTAACCACAGATAAGCAGAGTAAAGAAAAAGCCGACATATTAAAGGCCGTTGGAGCAGAGGTTATAGTTTGCCCAACTAATGTATTGCCAGAAGATCCTAAAAGTTATTATAGTGTGGCAAAGCGATTGGCTACTGAAGTTCCAAATTCATATCATTTTAACCAATATGATAATTTAGCAAACCGTTTGGCACATTATGAAAGTACAGGACCTGAAATTTGGAATCAAACCGATGGAAAAATTACACATTTGGTTTGTACTGCTGGCACTGGAGGAACTATTACTGGAACTGCTCAATATTTAAAAGAAAAAAATCCTAATATTAAAATTTGGGCAATTGATGTGTATGGTAGTTTGCTTACCAATTATTATAAAACTGGTAATATTGATATGAGTTTTGTGCACCCATATATAAGCGAAGGGTTTGGCGAAGATTTTGTTCCAGAAAATTATGATATGAGTGTTATTGATCATTTTGAACAAGTAACAGATAAAGATGGTGCAGTAATGTGTAGAAGAATTGCAAAAGAGGAGGGTTTGTTTTGTGGGTACAGTGCTGGTAGTTGCCTACAGGGTTTAATGCAACTGAAAGACAGTTTAACTAAAGACGATTTAGTAGTTTGTATTTTTCACGACCATGGTAGCAGATATGTAGGCAAAGTGTACAACGACCAATGGATGATGGAACGTGGATTTTTAGATGTAAAATCATTTAAAGATATAGTGCGAGGAAGAGTAGGGCAAAAACTTGTAGCTGTGCATCCACAACATACAGTTGCAGAAGCGGTGGAGTTGATGAAAAAATATGATATTGAACATATTCCTGTGGTTGATGAACTCCAAAAGCCAATAGGCAGTGTAAGTGAAGCAGGATTGTTTTTAAAAGTATTTGCAAATAGTGATATTAAACAAGCAACCATTTCAAGTGTAATGGAACCAGCATATCCAATTGTTGATTTTAATACTCCAATTGAAAAAATTGGTAGTTTAATTACTAAAGAAAATGGAGCTGTAATGGCCATAGACGAAACTGGCGACTACCAAATTGTAACTAAATACGATGTTATACAAAGCCTTACTAAGTAAGGCTTTGTATATTAGATTAAAGATTATATCTAGATTTTTCCTCACCAATTGTTGTAGGCTCTCCATGCCCTGTATAAACAATAGTTTCGCTTGGTAAAGCAAATAATTTGTTTTTTATAGAATTAAACAAATCAGTTTCGTTACAAAAAGGTAAATCTGTACGGCCATATCCATTTTTAAACAACACATCACCATTTACAATAAATTTATTTGTTGCATTATAAAAACCTACACTACCTGGGCTGTGGCCTGGAATATGAAGTATAGTAAATATTTCGTTATCTAATTTAATGGTGGAATTTTCATCTATAGCAATAAACTCGCCATTATAAACTTCTTTGAAATCAATATTCCATTTTTTAGCTGCAATAGGTGCTATTTGCAACAATTGTAAATCAGCTTCATGAAATTTTGGAATGATGTTGAACTTCTCTACAGCCCATTTCAATGCAAACACATGATCAAAATGGCAGTGTGTACAAACAATTTCTTTGATAGTTAATTGGTTTGTAGTAATATAGTTTTCAACTTCCAAAAACTCGTTTTCGAAATACATGCCTGGATCAATTAAAATGGCATTTTTGGTATTGTGTATAATAAAGGTGTTTTCTTGAACGTGATTTACAGCAAAAGCTTTTACTTGTAGCATAATTTTATTTATAAATGCAAATTTAAAAGCAATCCATATAAGTATTAAAAGGAATTAAAATGCAAAATTTTGAGTAATGAATTGTACACTTTTAGCAACATTGTTTTTTGCTGGTTAAAGTGCTTTATTGATATTGTTTTTTGTAAGCAGTAACATGAAAACAGTTTAATCTGCAACTATACCTAAAGTCATCAATCTGTTTGTTTGTATTAAAAAAACCATAATTCAACAAATTAATACCAAATATTCTTTGTAAATAAAAATGCTATTATATTACAGCCGCATAGCAATATTTTAAATTTAATAAATTAGAAGAAGATGACTACAACAACACATGATCAATTACAAGCTTCAAAACAAAAATTCTTTTTTCCAGCAGATGGAAGTGGAATTATTAGTGGACCTTGTAGTGCAGAAACAGAAGATCAATTAATACAAACAGCACAACAATTAGCAGCCACAAAAAAAATTAACTTATTAAGGGCTGGTATTTGGAAGCCACGTACAAGACCAGGCCAGTTTGAAGGTATTGGCGTAAAAGGATTGCCTTGGTTGGCACAAGCAAAAAAACTTACTGGTTTGCCAACAACTGTAGAAGTTGCTACTGGGAAGCAAGTACAAGATGCTTTGCAATTTGATGTAGATGTTTTGTGGGTTGGTGCTCGCACTACAGTTAATCCTTTTAGTGTACAAGAAGTAGCAGATGCTTTACGTGGTGTAGATATTCCTGTATTAATAAAAAACCCAATAAATCCAGATTTGGAGTTATGGACTGGTGCTGTAGAGCGAATTGCTAAAGCTGGCGTAAACCATATTGGCTTAATTCATAGAGGTTTTAGTAGTTATGGAAATACAGAATACAGAAATGCTCCTATGTGGCATTTGGCAATTGAAATGAAACGTAGAAACCCAACATTGCCAATAGTTTGCGATCCATCTCACATCTCTGGAAGAAGAGATATTTTGCAAGATGTTTCTCAAAAAGCAATAGACCTCGACTTTGATGGTTTAATGATTGAAAGCCATATCGATCCAGATAATGCATGGAGTGATGCTAAGCAACAAATTACTCCTGAAGTATTAAGCAATATGCTTAGCAAAATCGTTTGGCGAAAAGAGGATATAGATAATGAGGAATTGCATAGTGCAATGGAAAAAATGAGACAACAAATCAATCAATTAGATGATGAGTTGATGCAAATTTTAGGTACAAGAATGAAAATTGCAGATCAAATTGGTCAATACAAAAAAGACAACAACATCACTATCCTACAAACTAATAGATGGAATAATATTTTAGAGCGTGCTTACACAAAAGCAGGTAAATTGGGCTTGAGCAAAGATTTTATAACAAAGTATTTTGATGCTGTACATATGGAAAGTATTAATCATCAAAACAAAATAATGAATAGTTAAAATTTTTTTTATGTGGCAAACATTTAAGTTTAGTAAGAGCAGCACAAATTTTTTGTTCAATGGAAGTTTTAAAGAAGTTGCAAAACTTGTTGATACAAATAATGTAGTTTTCATAACTGATGAAAATGTATTTAATGCCCATAAAGAAAAGTTTAAAGCTAATAACTGCATTGTTATTAAGGCAGGCGAAGCTTTTAAAATTCAACAAACTGTAGATGCTATCATTGACCAACTAATTGATTTTAAAGCCAACAGGCAAACTACTTTAGTTGGGGTAGGAGGTGGGGTAGTTACAGATATTACAGGATATGTTGCCAGCATTTACATGCGAGGTATTCCTTTTGGTTTTATTCCTTCAACAATTTTGGGTTTAGTAGATGCTAGTATTGGTGGTAAAAATGGTATTGATGTTGGTATTTATAAAAACATGGTTGGCAACATAAATCAGCCAAATTTTATTTTGCACGATTATACATTATTACAAACCTTACCTGTTCAAGAATGGCAAAATGGATTTGCAGAAATTATTAAGCATGCTTGTATAAAAGATGAAGCAATGTTTAATACATTACAGCAACATGATATTGATTTTTTTGTAAAAAATAAAAAAGCTATTGCACAATTAATAAAAGCTAATGCTGATATAAAAATTAAAGTGGTACAAAAAGATGAGTTTGAAAAAGGCGACAGGAAACTTTTAAATTTTGGCCATACTTTAGGACATGCATTAGAAAATCAATACGAGCTTAGTCATGGTCAAGCTATTAGTATTGGTATGACTTATGCTTGTGAATTATCTTCTCAAGAAGTAGGATTCAAAAAAACACAAGATGTAGTAAATTTATTAGCTCAATATCAACTGCCAACTTATGCACACTTTAATACTAAAAAGGCTTTGAAGGTGTTGCAGCATGATAAAAAAACACAGCAAGATTTTGTGAATTACATTTTATTGCAAAAGATTGGAAAAGGGGTAATACGTAAAATTGATTTTGAAAAACTAGAACAGTTTTTGAAGAAATAGTTTTTCAAAACCTGTTTAAAACTAAAATTTGAAAAGAAAACATCAACATTAATAAAGAAATTGTTTGTTTAAAAGCGGCAATGTTTTAGCCAATTGGTTTTGTTTAAGTGAAGTTTCTAAAGGCAAAGAGCATTTTTATAATTATTTTAAAGTAGAAAATAGAATGAAAAAAAAATTTAAAGGAATAAGTTCAACAGCTATTCATAGTGGCAATTCGAATAATGCAAATAATGCACACCTTACGCCTATTTACGCCACTAGTACATTTACTTTTGAAACTACACAAGAGGGTATGGAGAGATTTGCAAGTGTAGATAAAGAAAATATTTATAGTCGATGGGGCAATCCAACATTTAAAGCTGCCGAAGAAACTATTGCTGCTTTAGAAGCATTTGGATTAAAAGATGATAGTGGAAATGATATGCAACTTAAAGCACTATTACATAGTAGTGGACAAGCTGCAATGGCAACTATGTTCTTAAGTTGTGTTCAATCTGGCGATACTATTTTATCTCATTACAGTTTATATGGTGGTACTTACGAATTGATGCATAAAGTTTTACATGATACAGGTGTAAAAATTGAATTGGTGGATATGAGAAACGTGCAAGCTGTAGAATATGCTTTTGCTAATAACACAAAAATAAAATTGGTGCATATTGAAACTCCTGCCAACCCAACTATTCAATGTGTTGATATTGAAGCTGTTGCTAATATTGCCAAAAATCATGGAGCTATTGTAACTGTTGATAACACTTTTGCAACACCATATTTGCAACAACCTTTTAAGTTTAATGTAGATTATGTTTTTCATAGTACAACTAAATTTTTAAATGGACATGGCACTGCAATTGGTGGCGTTTTAGTAGGAAAAGATATTAATCAAATGAAAACTAAAGTATGGAAATGGCATGCTTTACTTGGGGGAAATGCAAATCCATTTGATGCTTTTTTATTGATAAATGGAATGAAAACCTTAGAAGTGCGAATGAAGCAACATTGCAGCAATGCTATGCAACTGGCAGAATATTTAAACCATCATCAAGCAATAGAAAAAGTAAATTACAATGGTTTGTCATCACATCCAGATTATAACATTTCACAAAAACAAATGACTCACCCTGGACCTATGATGAGTATTGAACTTAAAGGGGGATTGCAAGCGGGTATTAATTTTTTAAATGCTTTGCAAATGTGTGTAAGGGCTGTATCGCTTGGTACAGTTGATACTTTGGTTTCTCACCCAGCAAGTATGACTCATGTGAGTGTGCCAAAAGAAGAAAGAATTAAATTTGGCATTACTGATGGACTTATAAGAATTAGTGTAGGTATAGAAAATATAGAAGACATTATAGCAGATTTTGAACAAGCGTTGGAA
>JBMLOQ010000120.1:0-2783 GCA_049242885.1 Chitinophagaceae bacterium | reverse complement strand
AACCTAAAACCCTGCTACACTATCATCACCTCTTATGTCTGCTGCTGCATCTTTAATACCATTGGGTAAAATTTTAATTACTTCAGTTCTGCCAATGGCTTGTCGTTCTTTTATTGAATAGCCCAATCTTATTAAACCTTTTTTAGTAGCATCATCCATTTTTTCTTCAACCATAACTACATCTGGCAGCCATTGATGATGAAATTTTGGTTTATTAATAGCTTCGGCAGCACTCATTTTAAACTCTAAAATATTCACTAATGTTTGAAAAACACTTGTAGGAATAGTTGTGCCTCCAGGAGTGCCCAAAACAATAAAGGGTTTGTTGTTTTTAAGCACTAAAGTTGGTGTCATACTACTCAACATTCTTTTGTTAGGTTCTATGGCATTAGCTTCTCCTCCAATAGCCCCATACATATTTGGAGTTCCAGGTTTTACACTAAAATCATCCATTTCATTATTCAATAAAAATCCAGCACCCCCAACTACTGTATAACTGCCATAGCCGCCATTTAATGTGGTAGTTACACTTACCATATTGCCTTCTTTATCAATAATGCTTAAATGTGTAGTTTGTTCACTTTCTTTTGCTTCTCCAGCTTTTATTTCAATGCTTGGTGTTGGTTTTGTACTATCATAATTTTGCATTCTTTTAGAAATGTATTCATCACTGGTTATAGTTTTTAAAGGTACTTTATAAAAGTCTGGGTCGCCCAAATGTTCAGCTCTATCAGCATAAGCACGTCTTTCGGCTTCTACCATTAATTGCACAGCACCTACACTATGAAATCCTTTTTTGGCAATGTTTCTTTTTTCAATCATTTTCATCAGTTGCCAAATAATTACACCTCCACTACTTGGAGGACTCATGCCAATTATTTTGTTACCCTTATAATCGAAACTTAAACTTTTACGCCATACGGCTTTGTAATTTTTTAAGTCTGCTAAGCTAATGATGCCACCATTACCCATTTCACCAGTAATTAATTCGGCAGTAACACCATTGTAAAAACCTGATTGTCCATTATCTCTAATTCTTTTTAAAGTTGATGCTAAATCTTTTTGTATCAAAGTATCTCCAGCTTTCCAATTCGTGGATTTTACAAATGCTGGTAGTTGTGAGTTGTTATTAATAAAATCTTGTTTATGAGCGTTTAATGAAGAGGCTTCTCCTTGGGTAATTACAAAACCAAATTCGGCTAAATCAATTGCTGGTTGTATAAGTGTTGCCATTGGGAGTTTTGCATGTTTGTATGTTTCAAACAAACCAGCAACTGTACCTGGCACTCCAGCAGCTAAACGTCCTTGTTTCGAAAGTTTATCCATTACTTTTCCATCATTATCTATATACATATCTCTTGTAGATGTTGAAGGTGCAGTTTCTCTATAATCCAATGCCAAAGTTTCTCCATTTTTTTTTCGTGCAACCATAAAACCACCACCTCCAATATTTCCTGCTCCAGGATAAACAACAGCAAGAGCGTATTGAACAGCAATTGCAGCATCAAATGCATTGCCACCTTGCTTCATTATTTCGGCACCTACCAAACTTGCTAAAGGATGTGCACTGCTTACTGCTGCATTTACAAAGTTTTTTTGTTTAACTATTGTATAGTTGTAAGGATTGATTTTTCGATTTACTCCAATCATTGGCTGTTGTGCGAATGATATTTGAAGACTTATAAAAACTATAGCAATACAAAATTTCATTAGTGTTTTTTTTGAGGGTCTAAAATAGAGTTTTTTATTAAAGTTGAATTTATAAAAATAATATTACTAACCTTTGTATAAACACATTTTTATGCAATTTTTAAAAAAACTAGGTTTAAGTTTATTGTTTGCTTGTTTGTTATTTAGTTGTAAAAAAGAGGATAGTAATACAAATAGTAATAACAGTAACGTAGAACAAACCATTTTAAATGTAAGTTATGGCACCGATGCTTTGCAAAAAATGGATGTGTATTTACCAGCAAATAGAACAGATACTGGCACAAAATGTATTATTTTAATTCATGGAGGTGCTTGGATTGCTGGTGACAAATCAGAATTTAATGAACTTGTAACTTCTTTTAAAACTGCTTTACCTAACTATGCCATTTTTAATATTAATTATAGATTAGCTATAATTCCAAGTACTAACGTTTGGCCTACACAAATGAATGACACAAGAGCAGCATTTGATTTTATTGTTAGTAAAGCTGGTGAGTATAAATTTAACCCCAATAAAGTTGTTTTGTTTGGAGCAAGTGCTGGTGCCCATTTAGCTTTAATGCAGGGGTACCAATACAATTCAGGCAACAGAGTAAAAGCCATTGTAGATTTATTTGGCCCTACCGATTTAATAGATTTATACAATAATCCACCTAATGCAACGTATCCAAGTTTACTTGCAATGTTTTTAAGTGGCACACCAACTACAAACAATGCAATGTATAGAAATGCCAGTCCAATTTTTAGTATTACTCCTACTGCTCCACCAACTATTATTTTTCATGGTACAGCTGATGCAACTGTACCTATTTCACAAAGCAATAGCTTAAACAATGCATTAGCAACTGCTAACGTAGCTAAACAATATGTAATTTACACAGGTGAGGGGCATGGTTGGAGTGGAGCAAATATGACAGACACTTATTTAAAAACTGTTGCATTTGTAAATATGCACAATAGATAGGTTTCTAGTTTATTTTAATTGGTTAGCTAATAACATGAAATTACAACTTAAACCCTCTTAAAAAATCTTCAATTAGCATTCTTTTTTTTCCTTCTAATTGAATATCTAA
>JBMLOQ010000119.1:0-26964 GCA_049242885.1 Chitinophagaceae bacterium | reverse complement strand
TAATAAATGATTTATAAATTATTTTTTTGGACTAAAAGGCAATGCCGACTTATGCACTATAATTCTCAATTTGCCATCTTTTCCTTTTTTAAACACCCAAGTTTTATCTACCATAACTTCATTGCCATCTTTATCGGTAACCCATACATTACCCATAGTTATTGCAACAGAACCATAAATTTGAATGCCTTCATTTTTTTGCCCAGCGTTATCATACCTTGCTTTTACCCAAGGTTTTAATGCAAAGCCTTTATCGTTGGGGTAGCTAGAATCTCCACCTACAAAATAAGCTAAAGCACCTTTTTTATCATTTCTAAATGTTTGGTCTCCAAAGGTTAATGTAGGCTTAAAAAACACTTTTCCGTTGTCATAATTATAAGCTTCGCTTAAAACTTTTTCTGCATAGGCTTTATAATCTCCACCTTCAGTTTTTAATTTTCCAATTTGCACTAAAGCATCACACCAAGCTTGTTGAGCTGCATTTACTTCATCATAAGTAATAATGTTTTGTGCACCTTCTTCTACATACACTAACCCTAAATCGTTAATTACTTTTTGCACATTATCTGTTGCTTTTGTAGATGCTTGTTCTACTGCAGTTTTGGCTTTATCAACCTCATTACAAGCTATAAAACCAAGGGCAAGAAAGCCCATTAAGATGGAAAGTTTAATTTTTTGCATAATTATTATTTTCAGTATTAACTATGCAATGGAAACAAAGTTTTTTGAAATCTGTTAAATAAATGATAAACCATTTCTAATAAAATTTCAAAAACTGTTAAGCAAAACAAAATTTTATAACTGTATTCCTTAGGTTTGTATGTTTATAACCCAGAGGATATTATGCAAATTAATTTGTACCCAAAATTAGCACTAAGTTTATTTTGTGCCATATTGTTATTTTCTTGTAGCAATAAAAAATCTGAAGTAAAAACAGAAGAAGAGAACTTAAGTATGTTTTACGATAATCAAGCTCGCTACAAACAAGAGTTTGAAATGACCAAAGACCCAAATACTGGTAAAATTCCTGTGGGCAAACTTTATGAGGCTATGGAGTACACTCAAAGCTTAAAAAACAGTTTAAGTCCACTTACAGAAGGTATAGTTTGGCAAGAGCGTGGTCCAAATTACGATAGTGTAGGTCCATCAAATGGCAATCGTAGAGGATCAGCACCACCTTATACAGAGGGTTATACAAGTGGAAGAGTAAATACTGTACTTATAGATGCAGCAGATGCAACTGGCAACACAGTTTTAACTGGTGGGGTTACTGGAGGTATTTGGCGTTGTACCAATTTTTTAAGTGGAAGCATACCAAATTGGGTATCAGTGAATGATTTTTTAAGCAATATGAATATGGTTTGGCTTTGTCAAGACCCTACAAATACCAATA
The DNA here is from genome assembly GCA_049242885.1 of Chitinophagaceae bacterium. Lineage (GTDB taxonomy): Bacteria > Bacteroidota > Bacteroidia > Chitinophagales > Chitinophagaceae > CAIVPM01. The sequence goes on along the minus strand of JBMLOQ010000119.1, from coordinate 25,571 downwards.
TTATGTATTGTGCTACGGGCGAAGCTTTCAACAATTCTGGAGCAGTAAGAGGTAATGGATTATTTAAAAGTACAGATAGAGGTTTAACTTGGGTTCAACTGTCATCAACAGCTGGCATAACCAGAAGTTTTAAGGTAGAGTGTGATGCTAGTGGTAATGTTTACTATGCTACAGCAGGTAGTGGTCTTTTAAGAAGTAGTAATGGGGGAAGTTCATGGACTACTATTACGCCATCATCTACTAGTACAACTTGTGTTGATTTTGAACTTACAAGCACAGGTGCTTTACATGCCAGTTTTGGATTTTTTGGTACAACAGTTTTTTATAGATATACTACAAATCCAGCAACTGTAACTGCTGCAACCTGGCAACGAGGAAATGGAATAAGGGCTTCTGCAACTTCAACCATTAGAATGGATTTGGCTGCACAAGGAAATGTGGTTTATGCTATTACAGTAAATAGTAGTTACAATGTAGACAGTTGTTATAAAAGTACAGATGGTGGTGCTAATTGGACACTTACCAATGCAACTACACTTTACACAACAGGCATTGCTAATGGACAAGGTTGGAAAAATATAATTCTCGAAATTAATCCTAATAATACCAATGAAATTATTATGGGTGGTCTTGATGCTTATAGAAGTACCAACAGCGGAAGTACAGTATCACGAATTACTTATTGGGTTTCTTCCTCACCTTACGTTCATGCAGATCATCATTTTTTTAAGTGGTATACTGTAGGTTCTCAAACTCGTATGATTATGGGTGGTGATGGTGGAATTTATTATAGTAATAATAATGCTGTAAGTTTTATTGATAAAAACAGAAATTTAAACATAAAACAATTTTATAGTTGTGCCATACACCCAACAGAAACAAACTATTTTCTAGCAGGTGCTCAGGATAATGGAAGTCATCAACTAAGAAATGAAGGTGTAAGTTATAGTAGAGAAGTAACGGGTGGGGATGGTTGTTTTGTTTTTATTGATCAGCAAAACCCCACTTATCAGTTTACAACATACGTGTATAATGCTTTGAGAAGAAGCACCAATAATTTTTCTTCAATTAATAGCTTTAATTTATCAAGTGGAGGAAGTTTTGTAAACCCTATGGATTATGATGCTTTTAATAAAAAATTATACACCAATAATTCATCTGGTAATATGGTGAGATGGGATAATCCAGCTTCTACTAGTACATCTGCAATTACCACAAGCATTACATTTACAGGTATAACTACAAGTGCATTATCGGCATTTACAGTTTCAAAATTTAGTACTGTTGGTGCTGGAGGTACAAGGCTTTATTTTGGAAGTGCAGGCAAAATATACAGATTATTAGGTGCCGATACAGTAAGTACAAATGCAACTGCTGTAGCTAATACAACCAATATTAGTGGTACAAGTTTTCCTACAGGAACTTTAAGATGTATTGCAGAAGGGGCAACAGCTAACGATTTAATTGCTGTATTTAGTAACTATGGTATTAGCAATGTTTGGATTTCGAGTAATGGAGGTACAAGTTGGACGGCAATTGATGGTAATTTGCCAGATATGCCTGTTCGATGGGCTGTGTATCACCCAACAATAAATAATAGAATTTTATTGGCTACTGAAGCTGGGGTTTATTATACCTTAAATGCAAATGGCTCTAGCACACAATGGTTGCCAAGTGCAGGTTTTCCTATGGTAAGAACTGATATGTTTAGAGTACGTGCAAGTGATAATACCATTGTGGCTGCAACTTATGGAAGGGGTTTGTGGACAGGTAACTTGCTTAATATTCTTCCACTTAAAAAAATTAATCTAAATCTCCAATCCATAAAAGATAATACGGTTCAACTACAATGGAACGCTGAAGGAGCTAATAGTAAAACCAAATTCACTTTACAAGCTAGTAATGACGGAATCAACTTTTTTAATGTAAGTAATACAGAAGCTGCTTTATTCAACTACCAACACAAGGTAAACATCCCAATATTATATTATAGAGTGGTAGGCTCTGAACCAAATGTATCAACTGTTGTAAGCAATGTGGTTGTGGCTAAAGCTAACTTATCAACTCAAACTAATTGGGTAAATTTGGTAAGTAATCCTGTGAAAAACATGGGCGACTTTATTGTTTTTTCTAAGCAAAATGCAAAAGTTAACTGGCAAATACTTGGGCTAAATGGAAGTATTTATAAAACTGGTTCTTTTAGCATCAATGCCAATAATACAATTAGGCAAAACTTTAATGCTTCAAACCTTTCAAATGGAATGTATATTCTAAAACTTGAAATGGGAGGCGAGATATTTAGCAAAAAATTTGTAAAACAATAACTTTCATCAACCTTGCAAGCTAATTTTTGGTTGCAAGGTTGATAATTTCTTTTCATACATAGATTATTTAAATTCTAACAATGCTTTGAAAAGTTATTGGCTTTAAATTCTTAATACATAGAACCTAAAAAGTAATTTCAATCGATTTCAATTAGTTTTTACAATCTTTCCATAAACATAATTGTATAAAACCTTTATTTTGTTTACTTTGCAATACATGCAAGCAGTAAATAAATATTTAAGTTTAGTTAAGTTTTCTCACACCATTTTTGCATTACCCTTTGCTATTATTGGTTTTGTTTTGGGTGTAATACAAGAGGAAAAAATACAACATAGTCTTTCTTTTTTGCAACGTTATGGCTACAAATTTTTGTTTGTTTTATTGTGTATGATTACTGCACGAAATGCAGCAATGGCATTTAATAGATATTTAGATAGGCATTTTGATGCCTTAAATCCACGTACTGCAATTCGAGAAATCCCAAAAGGGGTGATAACTGCAAAAAATGCTTTGTTATTCGTTATTGTAAATTGTTTGTTGTTCATTACAGCTACGTTCTTTTTAAACAAAATATGTTTTTATTTATCACCAGTAGCATTGTTTGTAATTTTATTTTATAGTTATACCAAACGTTTTACAGCTTTGTGTCACTTAGTTTTAGGCTTAGGATTAAGCCTGGCACCCATTGGAGCTTATTTAGCTGTGGTAGGAAAATTTGATATTTTGCCAGTAGTTTTTAGTCTTATTGTATTGTTTTGGGTAAGTGGGTTTGATATAATTTATGCTTTACAAGATGAAGGCTTCGATAAATCTCATCAATTACATTCTATACCTGTTGCAATAGGCAAATCAAAAGCACTTTTATTATCAAGAACACTACACTGTATTTGTGCAATTCTAATTATTGTTGCTGGTGTAGTAGGTACTTTTAATTGGCTGTTTATAATTGCTGCAATTGGCTTTATTGCCATGTTGGTATTTCAGCAAATGCTTGTAAAGCCAAACGACTTAAGTAAAGTTAATTTGGCATTTATGACATCAAACGGTATTGCAAGTGTTGTGTTTGCTACATTTGTAATCCTTGATTTAGTCATTAGTCATTAGTCAAAAAAGTTTAAATCTACAATTCTAGAAAATCAACCAATCATTCAATCAATAAATCGTCAATAACATGTCTTCTACTGCACAAAGTTTTATTGCAAAAAGTACAATAAAAGCTGCCGACTTAGAGCATCGTAGAAAAATAAATTTCAATATAGGTAAATACAATGCTGTGGTGCCTTTAGGAAAAAAACAATTTAGCCAGTTAGAGCTAGCAAGGCAACAAGCAAAAAATATTAAGTGGAAAGCATTAGAAAATTTGGATGGATATTTAGAATTGTTTGAAAAAAATATTACTGCTCGTGGTGCAAAAGTGGTGTATGCCGAAACTGCAAAAGATGCATTAAATGTTATTGATATAATTTGTAAAGCTAAAGACTGTAAAACTTTAGTGAAAAGCAAAAGCATGGTAACTGAAGAAATTCATTTAAATGCTTTTTTGGAGAAACAAGGAATTGAAAGTGTAGAAACTGATTTGGGCGAATATATTCAACAGCTTGATGGAGAAGCTCCTTATCATATTGTTACCCCAGCTATGCACAAAAGCAAAGAAGATGTGGCACGCTTATTTGCAAACAAATTAGGAACTCCAGGTGGATTATCTCCAGAAGAACTTACACTAGTAGCACGTCAAAAACTTAGAGAAAAATATGTACAAGCTGAAGTTGGAGTAACTGGAGCAAATTTTATATTAGCAGATATTGGTGGTATTGCCATCACAGAAAACGAAGGCAATGCAAGGCTTAGCTGTGCGTTTCCTAAAACACATATTGTAGTAGTGGGTATAGAAAAAATATTGCCAAGTGTAAACGACCTAGCTTTGTTTTGGCCACTGTTAAGCACATTTGGTACAGGGCAAAAAGTAACGGTTTACAATACCATTATCACAGGTCCAAAACAAAAAAACGAGTGTGATGGACCAGAAGAAATGATTGTAATTTTATTAGATAATGGTCGTACCAATTTGCTACAAAATCCAACTGCAAGAGAAGCATTGTATTGCATACGCTGTGGTGCTTGCCTAAATGCTTGTCCTGTATATAAAAATATTGGAGGGCACAGTTACAACACTACTTATAGTGGCCCAATTGGTAAAGTTATTACACCATATTTAAAAGGCATGGGCGATTATAAACATCTAAGCAATGCAAGTAGCTTGTGTGGTAATTGCACTGAGGTTTGCCCTGTAAAAATTAATTTGCATGAATTGCTTTTAGATAATAGGCACGAAGCAGTAATGCAAGGCGAAAGCAGCGTTTTTGAGCGTGTTGCATGGAAAGCTTGGAGGCAAGCTAGTCTTAATAGAAAATGGATGAATTTTAGTAATGGAAATTTAAAAAATAAAATTGTAAACACAATTTTTAAAGGGTGGACAGCACATCGATCACATTTAGATTTTAGTGAAAAAACGTTTAATGAAATGTGGGTTGAGGCAAATAAAGTTCCAGAAAGATAATGAACTTAGTTAAATGCTTAAAAGTAAGCTTTGGTGGCTTTACTTTAATTTTAAACCATTATTAACTAATCTAATTGTATTATGGTAAAAAATAGATTTTACTTTCTTCTTGTTTTCATCTTTACGGCAGTTTCATCTTTTGCTCAAGACTCAATTTATGCACGTAAAATTGTAGATACACTTACTACTCCATTTTTTTGGGGAAGAGGATATACGAATAATGGAGTTCAAAAAGCAGCAGCTTTTTTAAATAAAGAACTTCAAAGCTTTGGATTAGAAACCATCATGCAGCCATATAGTTTTAGTGTAAATACTTTTCCTGATGTAATGAATGTAGAAGTGAATGGGAAAAAATTAATTCCCGGTGTTGATTATATAGTTTCTCCAGAAAGTAAAGGAATTAAAGCAAATGGAACTTGTGTTGAAGGAAGTAATAAAGAATTTATTGATGGTAATAATCGTGTGATTTTTAAGTTTGAAGAAAAACTAACTTGGAGTGTAGCACAATTTGTAGAAGACTATACATTGATACAAATTTCAAATAAAAGTATTGCAAATCCTATTAAAAATTATAATCTAGAAATTGAGCAAAAGTTTTTGAAAAAATCTCAAAATACTAATATAGTTGCCATTTCAAAAGGCACTCAAAATCCCGATAGTTTTTTAGTGTTAACTGCACATTATGATCATTTAGGAGGTATGGGTAGCGAAACCTTTTTTCCAGGTGCTAATGATAATGCAAGTGGGGTAGCTTTATTACTTACCCTTGCAAAGCATTATGCTAAAAATCCTTTACCTTGCAGTGTTGCATTTATTTTATTTAGTGGAGAAGAAGCAGGATTAGTGGGTTCAAAATATTTTGTTGATCATCCATTGCTAGATTTGAGCAAAATAAAATTTTTGCTTAATACCGATTTGGCAGGTACTGGTGATGAAGGTATAACAGTTGTAAATGCAAGTGAATTTTCAAAACAATTTGCTTTACTGCAAAGTATAAATGAAGAAAGTAAATTGCTTAAAGTTGTAAATGCAAGGGGTAAGGCTGCAAATAGCGACCATTATCATTTTACTCAAAAAGGTGTACCAAGTTTTTTTGTTTATACTTTAGGAGGAATAAAAGCGTATCATGATGTTTTTGATAAAGCTGCAACTTTACCACTAAATGAACAAAATGATTTATTTACTTTAATTACTAGGTTTTTCAAAAAATTATAATTAAACCATGCAACAATTACAAGCATTACAAGATTTTTTTTATAGCGGTGCAACTAAAAGTGTAGCTTATAGATTGCAACAATTGCAAGCCCTTAAAAAAGCTGTATTGCAACACGAGCAACAATTGTACGATGCTTTGTATAAAGATTTAAAAAAGAATAAAGAGGAAGTTTGGGTTACAGAAATTGGTTTTTTGATTAGCGAACTTAATGAAGCCATTAGAAATCTTGATTATTGGATGCAACCAAAAACAGTATCTACAAATTTGGCAAATCTTCCTTCAAAAAGTTATATACAATACGAGCCACTAGGAGTAGTTTTAATTATTGGACCCTGGAATTACCCTTTGCAATTATTGTTTACACCTTTGGTTGGTGCAATTGCTGCTGGCAATTGTGTTGTTTTAAAGCCAAGTGAGCATGCACCAGAAACAGCAGCTGTATTAAAAAAAATTGTAGAAGAAGTTTTTAACCCAAATTATGTTTTATATGTAGAAGGAGAAGGAGTAACTGTAGTTCCCCAACTATTAGAAACATTTACGTTTGATCATATTTTTTATACTGGAAGTACTGAAGTAGGAAGAATAATTTACGAATTAGCTGCTAAAAAATTGGTTCCAGTTACTTTAGAATTAGGGGGCAAAAGTCCGTGTATTGTTACTCAAAATGCTAATTTAGAAATAGCTGCTAAACGTATTGTTGTTACTAAGTTTAGTAATTGTGGACAAATGTGTGTGGCTCCAGATTTTATTTTGGTTCATGAGTCTTGTAAAGAAAAATTTGTAGCCGAACTAAAGCAAAAAATTGAGTCGTTTTATGGCAGTAATCCTATGCAAAATGAAGGCTATGGAAAAATGATTAATGCCAAGCAGTTTAATAGAGTAAAACAGTATTTGAGTGAAGGGCATATTTTATATGGAGGTGATACAAATGAAGAAAATTTATACATACAACCTACTTTAATAGAAAATGTAAACTTGAATAATAAAATAATGCAAGATGAAATTTTTGGTCCGGTGTTACCAATACTTACATATAATACAAACGAAGAAGCTTTGCAAATTGTAAAGCAGCATAAAAATCCATTAGCATTCTATATTTTTAGCAAAAATGCTAAAGAGCAAGATTATTGGTTGCAGCAAGTACCTAGTGGCGGTGCTTGTATAAATAATTGCAGTTGGCATTTAACTAATCATAATTTGCCTTTTGGAGGTAGAGGATATAGTGGTATTGGTAAGTATCATGGTCAATTTTCATTTGAAACTTTTAGTCATGCAAAAGCAGTTTTAAAAACACCTACTTGGTTTGATCCATTTATAAAATATCCACCATTTAATGGAAGGCTTTGGTTGTTTAAAAAATTGATAAGATAAATAATGCAAAACGCAAAAATATTTATTGCACCTAGCATTTTGGCTTTGCCATGGCAAAAAAATAATTTATGTATTGTAGAAGTTGATGGTAAGAAAATTACTTTGGCTTTACACAACAATAATGTATTTGCCTGTGCCCATAAATGCCCTCATGCAAGTGGAATAATGGCTGATGGTTTTATTGATGCACTTGGCAATGTTGTGTGCCCATTACATAGATATAAATTTAACTTAGCCAATGGAAGAAATACAACAGGAGAAGGCTATTTTTTAAAAACGTATCAAGTAGAAGTTACAGAGGATGGTGTTTATATTCTGTTTTAGAATTACTCCTCACTTTTTTTCTCGCCAACAAACCAATCTTCTTTGTACTTAAATAATACATTAAAACTAGTTAAACTTCCATAGCATCGGGTAATATATTGTTGAAGATTTACTTTGTCTTCATCACTTAAAATTTTATGGCTATTTATATTTTGTTCTAATACTCTTAGCCTATCTCTTAGCATTACAATTTTATGAAAAAAATCTTCAATTGGCAATTCCTTTGGCTTTAAGGATTTATCGAATGGTTGTAGCACTAAATTGCCTTTTTGCCATCGTTCTCCTAGCTCAATATTTTCGGTTAAACCTCCCCACATTTTTAAAATTTTCAATAACGATTTTTCTACTTCATCAGTTGTAGTTACTTCTGTGGTTACATTATCTGGAATGATGTCGTCTAATTTTGTATCGGTTTTATCAATTTCTTTTGTACCATAATGCACAAAAGTAATTAAATAAGTTGCGTATTTTACGCCAGTAATTACGCCTTGTCCGTATTGTGTGTGCTGCAATCTTGTGCCCACACCAAGTAAAGTTTGTTCCATTTTTATACAGTTTATTTGTAAGGTTCTACATGGCAAGGTGCTCCTTTTTTTGGTCCACCACCATCTTCAGTTCTTTTGCAAGCAGGTGGAATTTTTTTATACGATCCTTCTTCTGCTTTAGTTTCATCTGCATCAAAACCTGCTTCATTAAAAACTAGTCTTATATCATCTGGTGTAATTCTATCAGGAATATATTTTATTCTTACCTCTCCTTTTACAAGGTTAAAAACATAGTCTAGAATTCCATTTTCGTAATTTGCTTTTACTTCTTTCACTAAAAAATTAAGCAACACATTTTTACATTCCCAACATTTTAGATTGTTGCTTTTAATAGTAATCCAGGTAGCTTTTTGATTACCCATTACCTGTGCTTTTAAAACTGTGTTAATGGCTATTGTAGCCAGAATCAATACAAATATTTTTTTCATAATTTAATTTTTAGGTTTACTTGCCCCAAGTGCTAGGCTCTTTGCTCCATTGGTTTAAAGTACTTAACTGCTCGGGCAAAATAAATTGTTTTTGTAAAGCAACATCCAATAAAGTGCCATAATTACTTAGGGAAAAAAGTTTAACATTTTTTTCTTCAAATGCTTTTATAGCTTCATTAAAACCATAGTTAAAAATACTAATCATGCCCAGCACTTCAAAGCCTTGTTTCTGTAATACATCAACAACTTGCAAACTACTCTTGCCAGTACTTATTAAATCTTCAATAACTACAATTTTATCATTTTCGCGAATAAAACCTTCAATTTGATTCCCAAGCCCATGTTCTTTGGGTTTTGGACGAACGTAACAAAAACTTTTCTCCAAATTATTGGCTACCAAACTTCCCCAAGCAATACCTGCAGTTGCAACTCCTGCAATGCAAGTTGCTACTTCAAAATTTTCTTTCACTAAAGTACTTAATCCATTTGCAATTAAACTTCTGGTTGTAGGAAATGATAAAGCTTTTCGATTATCGCAATATATGGGACTTTTCCAGCCACTTGCCCATGTAAAAGGTTCAACTGAATTTAGTTTTATGGCTTTAATTTCTAATAAATGCTCGGCTACTTGTTGTTGCATATTTTTAAATATGGGAGTAAAAATAATTGTAGTCGATTAATAAATACTGTTTTTTTGTACACATGGCATTAAAAGAAATAATTGCAGCTGGAGGATTAGTATTTAATAGCGATAACAAATTGCTTTTAATTTTTAGGCGTGGATTTTGGGATTTGCCAAAAGGAAAACTAGATGATGGCGAAACCATTGAAGCATGTGCTGTTAGAGAAGTTGAAGAAGAAGTAGGCTTAAAAAATATTTTACTCCAAAATTTTATTGAAACAACTTCTCATACCTATTTTGATAAATGGATAGGAGAGGATGTTGTAAAAAAAACCTATTGGTATAAAATGCAAGTGCCTAATCAAGATTTGGTTTTGCAAACAGAAGAAGATATAGAAAAAGCAGTTTGGATAAATGAAAACGAATGGAAACAATACAAAGACAATTGCTACCAAAACATTCAATATATTGTAGAAAAACTGTGGTTTTAACCCATAGTTTAAACTAAATCATCAAAAGTATATAGGTCGTCTATATGAGTGCCAGCAGGAATTTCTGTTACCTGTTTTATAATTCCATCTTTAACATCATACACCCAACCATGTAAATGTGGCGTATTATTGTGTTTCCAGGCAGCTTGAATTATAGACGTTTTGGCAAGATTCATTACTTGTTCTGTTATGTTTAGCTCAATTAACTTGTTTAATTTTTCTTCTTCGGTTGGGCAGTAATCAACCTCCTCTCTGTGGTATCTGTAAACATCTTTAATGTTTCGAATCCATTTGTTCATAATACCAAAATTATGTTGTGTCATCGCTGCTTTTACACCTCCACACCCATAATGCCCACATACAATTACATGCTTTACATGCAAGTGTTCAACGGCATACTGCAATACACTAAGTAAGTTTAAATCGGTGTGTACTACCATGTTTGCAATATTACGATGCACAAAAATTTCACCTGGTTGCGTACCTGTAATTTGATCGGCAGGCACTCTACTATCGCTACATCCAATCCATAAAAAATCTGGTTTTTGAATATTGGTTAGTCGAGAAAAATATTCTGGGTCATCTTCTATTTTTTCTCTAGCCCAAGCTTTATTTTCGAGTAAAAGTTTTTCGTATTGTTTCATGGGGAATTATTTTTTTAAACTTCAGTAAATAAAAGGTGCATTGGTTTATGTAAACTTTTTTTAACTTCTACTATAATGTTTTTTGAAGGAGCAATTTTTATAAACGAATTTACTTCGTCAATAATATCTTTATCTATAAAATCTGCTTTTGTTGCATCAATTATTATGTAGGCATTTTTAGGAATATTATTTAAATGTTTTTTTACACTTGGCTTGTTTAAAAAAGAAACATCTTTCCTAAACCTTAACAAATAGTTTTCTTTATCATTAATAACAAATACACAACTAGTAAAATTACTTTTTAAAATAGAAAAGAAACCAACCAATAATCCAGCAGCAATTCCTTTTAATAAATCTGTAAGTAAAATTGCAATTATAGTAACTACAAATGGAATAAATTGGTCGAGCCCTTTTTTATAGAACTCTTTAAACACAGCAATTTTTGCCAGTTTATATCCTGTAAAAATGAGTATAGCAGCCAATGCAGCTAATGGAATTTGATTAAGAATATTGGGGAAAAATAACACCATTAAAAATAATAAAATACCATGTAAAATAGCACTCATTTTTGTAGTTGCACCTGCATATACATTGGCACTGCTACGCACAATTACAGATGTAATGGGTAAGCCTCCCAACAAGCCAGAAACTATATTGCCAGCACCTTGTGCCTTAAGTTCTTGATTAGTTGGTGTAATTCGTTTTTTAGGGTCTATATTGTCAATGGCTTCTATTCCTAGTAAAGTTTCTAAAGAAGCAATTATAGCAATTGTAAATGCTTGCACATAAACTTTATGATTAGTTAATCCATTAAAATTTGGGAAAGTAAAGGATTGCCAAAAAGCTTCTTTGCTCGCTGGTAAAGTAACTAAATGTTGCGTTTCAACTGCAACATTGTTACTCTCTAAAATTTTTTTTATTACTACTCCAACAATAACAACCAATAAAGCAGCAGGTATTGTTTTTAAGGCTTTAATTTTTTTTGCCCATTTACTTTCTAAAAATATTTGTAATCCTAAGCATGTGGTCCCAATAATTATTATATGTGGGGTGCTATTGCCAATGGCAGAGAGTATAGCAGTGAAAGTGTTTTTTTTATCTATTTGAAAAAAAGATTCATCACCTTCTGGATTTGTATCTTCACCAATCAAGTGTGGAAACTGTTTTAAAATTAATAAAATTCCAATTGCAGCTAACATGCCTTTAATAACACTATTGGGTAAATAATCTCCAATGAATCCTGCTTTTAAAAAACCCAATAAAATTTGTATTACACCTGCTAAAACCACACTCAATAAAAAAAGAGGATAAGCATTGGTATCGTTTCCTAACACAACAATAGCTGCACTTACAGTTGCTGTTAATCCAGCTGCAGGGCCACTAACACTCAATGCAGAGCCACTAAATAAACCTACAACTACTCCACCTATAATGCCTGCAATAATACCAGAAAAAATAGGAATAATACTTATTGCATTATTAGGATTACTTGCTTGAGCAATGCCTAAGCATAATGGTAATGCTACAAAAAATACAACAATAGAAGATGTAGCATTGCTGCCAACTTCTTTTAATATTTTTCTCATAATTAGTTTTCCAAATATACTCTCTCCTTTTATTAAAAAAAATGTTTATTAAAAAATTAGCTAAATGGCTAGTTGCATTTTAACATTTAGATACACTTCCTTATATTCGTAAAGTATGGATATGCTTGAAAAAATAAAAGAAGAACCTAAGCCTGAGCAATACAATTTAAATGCGTTAGAAGAAAAGAATCTCATTCTTAGGCACTATAGAACATTGCTTAAAGCACTTGCACCAAAACTAAAGTCAGGTGATAAAGCTAGTGTACGTCATGCCTTTGAAATGAGTGTTGAGGCACATAAAACAATGAGGCGTAAAAGTGGTGAGCCTTACATTCTGCACCCTATAGCAGTAGCCATGATTTGTGTTGAAGAAATTGGATTAGGTGTAAGAAGTACTATTTGTGCCTTGCTACACGATACTGTAGAAGATACAGACCTAACACTTGAAGATATACAAAGAGAATTTAATTCGGAAATTGCTAGAATTGTTGATGGACTTACAAAAATTTCTACGGTTATAGATAAAAACACTTCACAACAGGCCGAAAATTTTAAAAAGATTTTACTTACACTTACAGACGACCCTAGAGTAATTTTAATAAAGCTAGCCGATAGATTGCACAACATGCGTACTATGGATAGCATGAAAAAAGAGAAGCAGCTAAAAATATCTAGCGAAACAGTTTGGGTTTATGCACCATTGGCACATAGAATGGGGCTTTACAAAATAAAAAGTGAAATGGAAGATTTGGCAATGAAATACCTTGAACCTGAGGTATATAAAGACATAGCCAAAAAATTAGCAGAAACAAAAAAAGAAAGAACAAAATATATCAATGAATTTATTAAACCAATTAAAGAAAAATTAGATGCAACTGGGTTAAACTTTGACATATATGGTAGGCCAAAAAGTATTCATAGCATTTGGAATAAAATTAAAAAACAAGGGGTAGCTTTTGAGCAAGTGTACGATTTATTTGCAATTAGAATAATTTTAAATGCTAAGCCAGAAGACGAAAAAGGGGATTGCTGGAAAGTGTATAGTGTAATTGCCGATGCCTATAACCCACGCCCAGAAAGACTTAGAGATTGGCTGAGTAATCCAAAAAGCAATGGCTATGAAGCTTTGCACACTACAGTAATGGGCCCTCAAGGAAAATGGGTTGAAGTGCAAATACGAACAAAACGTATGGATGAAATTGCAGAAAAAGGATTAGCTGCACATTTTAAGTACAAAGAAGGCAACTCTGCAGAAGATAGATTTGACAAATGGTTTGCACAAATAAGAGAAGTAATTAGTAGTCAAGATACTGATAGTGTTGACTTTCTGCAAGATTTTAAAACTAGTTTTTTAGCAGAAGAAATTTATGTTTACACACCAAAAGGGCAAGTTAAAATGTTGCCATTAGGAAGTACAGCATTAGATTTTGCTTTTTCAATACATTCTGTAGTAGGTAGTAAATGTATTGGTGCTAAAGTGCATCATAAATTAGTTCCAATTAGTTATGTACTAAGAAGTGGGGATCAAATTGAAATAATTACAAGTGAAAAGCAAAAACCAAAAGAAGATTGGTTGCAAGTAGTAATTACAGCTAAAGCAAAAACAAAAATCAAAGATGCTTTAAGAGAAGAAAAAAGAAAAGTTGCCGATGAGGGTAAGTATGTGTTGCAAAGAAAATTTAATGCCTTAGGAGCTGCTTATACACCAGGTAATATTGATGAAGTAACAATGTATTACAAGCTTACTTCTCAGTTAGATTTGTTGTATAAAATTGCAACTAAAGTTATTGACTTAAAGGAGTTGAATGACTTTCAAGTGTTAGGTGATAGACTAGAACCACCAAAGCCTAAAACACCAGTAGTTACAGATGTTATAGGTGATAGTTTTATTTCTAAACCAATCAATAAAAAAGATAGTGAATTAATAATTTTTGGTGAAAGCAGTGATAAAATTCAATATCAATTAGCTAAGTGTTGTAACCCTATAAATGGAGATAATGTTTTTGGATTTGTGAGTACAGGAAAAGGCATGGTAATTCATAGAACCAACTGCCCCAATGCCACACAATTAATGGCTAATTATGGACATAGAATTGTAAAAACTAAATGGGCCCGAAACAAAGAAATTTCTTTTTTAACTGGATTGAAAATTATTGGCATGGATGATGTTGGTGTTATAAATAAAATAACAACAATTATAAGTGGCGATATGAAAATTAATATTAGTGGTTTAAGTATTGATAGTAGTAATGGTTTATTTGAGGGGTTAATAAAAGTATTTGTACACGACAAAGAAGAGTTAGAAGAATTAGTGAATAGGTTGCAAGCACTTAATGGGATACAAAGTGTTACAAGGTTTGATACTGATGAGATAGGTTAATGTTTCTTTTGTTTTTCTGATTTTTTACAAACCAAATCCTCCACAATTTTTGCACTATGCAAGCAAAGTGGAATTCCTCCACCAGGATGTACACTTCCTCCAACAAAATATAAATTATCTATTTTGTTGAAATTTGGATGTCGTAAAAATGCTGCCATTTTACTGTTACTACTTGTGCCATACAAACTACCCATATAACTCATAGTATTACTTTCAATGGTTTGGGGTTGTAATATTTCTTCTACAGCAATTAATGGCTCAATATCAATGTTAAACTGATGTTTAATTTTTGAAATGATTGCTTGTTTATACTTAGGAATTAGAGCATCCCATGGCTGTCCATTATTTGCAGGTACATTAATCATTACAAACCAATTTTCGCAGCCACTTGGTGTAAAAGCATTTGGCTCTTCTTTGCTTGTTATGTTTATATATATTGTTGGGTTATCGAAAAAAGTTTTGCGTTTAAAAATATATTCAAACTCTTGTTTATAATTGTTTCCAAATATAATATTGTGTAAACCCAATTGAGGAAAGGGTTTTGTAATGCCCCAATAAAAAATTAAAGCACTACTACTTCGTTCTTGTTTTAGAATTTTGGTGGCCCTGTGTTGGTTTTGCAATAAGTTTTTGTAAGTAAAATAGGCATCCATATTGCTTACTACAATATTTGCATAAACATTTTTTCCGTTTACAACTACTCCTTTTAATTTATGATGATTTGCAATAATTTTATCAACCTTTGTGCCCAACTCAAATTGTACCCCTTTCTTTTTTGCCAATGTATATAAAGCATTTGTAATGCTTATCATACCACCTTTTGGATAATAAGTACCATCGTTATGTTCTAAGTGTGGAATTACACTAAGCATAGCTGGAGCTTTAAAAGGGTTGCTTCCGTTGTAAGTAGCAAAACGATTAAAAAGCTGCACAGTTTTTGGATTTTTAAATTGCTTTTGATTATACTTATTAAGGCTGTTTAAAACATAAGTTGGTTTTACTCCTTTAAATGCTTTTAAAAAACTTTTGCTTAAAAAACTGGCGGTTTTGTGTAACGTTTTTGTGAGAAAAAAATTACCTGTATGCTCGTACAAGTTTTTGCTATTTTGAAGATAGTTTAAAACTGATTGCTTGCTTTCGCCAAGTTTGGCTTGAAGTTCCTCTGCAAAATTTTCTGCATTGGTTGAGGCTGCCACAATTGTTCCATCTTCATAAAAATAGGTGCAAGCGGTGTCTACTTTTTTGTATGATAAATAAGTATTTAAATCTTCGCCAACATCATTAAATAATTCTACCAGTAAGGTTGGTTTTGTAAATAAACTTGGACCAGCATCAAACGAGTATCCTTCTTTTTCAAAAGCAGATAGTTTGCCACCCACATACTCATTTTTTTCGTACAAAACAACTTCAATTCCTTTATGGGCAAGGCGTATAGCTGTTGCCAAACCTCCAACACCTGCACCAATAACAATAGCTTTTTGGCTCATAAAATTTAAAGAGGGTTATCTTGCAAGTATGAAATTAGTTTTGGAAATGCAATTATAAACCATGCTGTAAATATTTCTGGTTTTGCTTGTATAAGTTCATCAATTGCTTGTAAACTTTGATAAGTATAATCTTGCACTTCATCATTGTTCAATGATAATTCACCATCATATTTCCCTATAAATACATGATCAAATTCGTACTCACTTAAGCCATTATCAAAATTTGCTTGATAGGTAAATGTAAAAGCTGGTTTAATAATGGTAGAAAATCCCATTTCTTCTTTTAATCTTCTTTCAGCAGCAATTTGTACTGTTTCGTATGGACGTGGGTGAGAGCAACAAGCATTTGTCCATAAATTGGCACTGTGATACTTTGTTGATGCTCTTTTTTGTAACAGCATTTCATTTTTGTTATTGAAAATAAAAACACTAAATGCTCTATGTAAAATTGGTTGTTGGTGTGCTTCTAATTTTTCCATAACACCAATTGGCTCATCATGCTCATTCACTAAAATTACTTCTTCTCTATCCATTTAATATTATTTGTTGCCAATGTACAGTATTACTTAATATAACGGTGTTTTGTGAAAAAAGTTTTAAACTAATAACCTAAAACTTTTCTTAAACTACCTTCCAAAATTTTGGCTTGTTGCGAAACCCAACTTGCCGAAAGTGTTGTTGCTAAAGGTACTGAAGAAATTTTAGTATATCCACTCCAATGCACAATTTCATCTTCGTATTGCATAAATTGGTCGTTAAAAACCCAACCTAAAACATCGATATTTTGTTGTTTGCAAATTTGTGCTGTGAGTAAACTATGATTAATGCTTCCCAAGTAATTTCGACTTACCAAAATTACTTTTGCATTTAAGTTTTTAATAATATCAATAATAAATTCATTGTCATTAATTGGTACAAGCAAACCACCAGCCCCTTCAATTATTAAATTATTGTTAGCATTGTTTTTTGAAATATTTTGATATGAACTTACAATATCATTCATTTCAATTTTAATATTTTCTTCTCTTGCAGCAATATGTGGCGATGCTGGCAGTTTAAGTTTATATACTTCATCAAAAAACAAACTATCAGTATTACTTACTAATTGTTTTACTTCCAAAGCATCTGTACCATCGTCAAATCCTGCTTGAATTGGCTTCCAATAATTTGCCTTTAATGCCTCAGTAATAATGGCACTTATGATAGTTTTCCCAACGCCTGTACCTATGCCAGTTATAAAAATTGGTTGTAGCATAACGCAAATTTATGCTTTTAAATTTTGCAACATATCGGTTACCATGTTACTTAAATTAAAGTCTGGTTTCCAACCCCAATCTTCTGAAGCTTTGCTATCATCAATGCTTTTTGGCCAACTGTTTGCAATGGCTTGCCTATAATCTGAATTGTAGTTTATTGTAAAAGAAGGAAGATGTTTTTGTATTTCAGTTGCAATTTCTTTTGGTGAAAAACTCATAGCACTTACATTGTATGAAGTACGGATTTTTATGAGTTCTTTTGGAGCTTCCATTAGTTCTATGGTTGCTCTTATAGCATCAGGCATGTACATCATTGGCAAATAAGTGTCTTCACTCAAAAAGCAGTTATAATGCTTATTTTCTAAAGCTTCATGAAAAATTTCAACAGCATAATCTGTAGTGCCACCTCCTGGTGCACTTTTATAGCTTATCAAACCTGGATAACGTAAACTTCGAACGTCAACTCCATAGCGTTGATGGTAATAATTGCACCAAAACTCACCAGCATATTTGCTTATACCATAAACAGTTGTAGGCTCAATTATAGTTTGTTGCGGACAATTATCTTTTGGGCTTGTGGGTCCAAAAACTGCTATGCTACTTGGCCAATATACTTTTGTAAGGTTTTCTTCTCTTGCAATGTCTAAAACATTTAAGAGACTTTGCATATTTAAGTTCCAAGCTAAACTTGGATTTTTTTCGCCAGTTGCACTAAGTATGGCAGCTAGTAAATATATCTGTGTAATGTTTTGCCTAATTACTTGTACATGTAGCATTTCCTTGTTCATTACATCAAGGCTTACATAAGGACCAGTGCCTTCTAACAAAGGGTTTTGCTCCCTTAAATCACTGGCAATTACATTTTGGTTGCCATAAATTTTTCTTAAAGCCATTGTAAGTTCAACTCCAATTTGTCCAGATGCACCTATTACTAAAATTTTTTCTTTTGCCATAATAAAATTTAAGATTGCAAAACTAACAAGTGTTTGCTTTTGTAGCAAGAAAAATTATTTTTTGATTACACAAATTGGTTATTGTAGTTTAAGTAAAATCTTTTTTAAATCTAAATGGTTTATGTAATTTGGGTGTTGAAAAATTATTTCCTTATTTGTATTTAAAACACAAATGGTGGGATAAGATATTTCATTATTTATAGTGCCTAATTGATTGGCTAATTCATGTGTGCCAGTATTTACTCCTGTTGGTTTGTACTTAAAAGTATAATTGTTGAATGTAATGTTTTCTTTTTCTTCGGCATTTAATTTTATGAAATAAAATTTATTGTTTAGCAATTCAATGACGCTGTCGTTCTTAAATGTTGTGTTTTTCATTGTTTGGCAATACTTGCACCAGTCTGTATAAATAAAAACAACTACATTTTTGTTTTGAACATTCTGTAAGCTATCTATTTTTTCAAAAGAATAGGTTTTGATTTGTGCAAACAAACCTTGTCTTTGTATTAAAATACTTGCCCAAACAATTAATAATATTGCAAATACTTTTCTCATTTTAAATTATATCTTACTCCTAAAAATATCCTAACTCCTTGATTTGGGGCATATGCATATGTTGGGTCAAAGGTTAATGCATATGGATTATTGGGGGTTGCAATTACTTGACCATTGGTTCCAAACTGTACATTTTTATCGAAAGGATCGTTTGTTCTTGCAATAAGAAATGGATTCCCATTATTGGGTGTCCAGTTCAACAGATTTTTTACACCACCATAAATTTCAATATTTTTAAAACCATTATAAAGTAATTGTATGTTTTGAATACTCCACCAAGGAGAGTGAGGGCTTCGTGGATCTTTATCACTTAAAAGTGGCAATCGCATTGGGCTATACACATTTCCTGTATAGTCGATTGTTAAATTTGTTTTGCTAATTTTATAAGAAATTGCCCAATTTCCAGCGAATCTTTCAGTTAAAATTTGTTGCACCGTTGTTCCATTATCTGTAAGTGTATTTTCCATGAATGTACCACCTGCCATTATTTTTAAACCATTATTAAACGCCATATCCATATTTAGTGAAATGCCTTTACTAACTGCATGCCCACTTAAATTATCATAGATTATTTTGTTTGGATCTGTGTCATAGTCTCCTACAATTCTGTTGTTGAAATGAGTGTAAAATATAGCAGCATCTAAATTTAAGTACGTGCCATTGTTTGAAAATATTTTATTTACATAATTGAAATTTACATTATAAGATTGTTCGGGCTTGAGTTCATTTTTTATTTCTACTATTCTTGCTCCTGTAAGAGAGGCATGGTCTTCGGTAAATAAGTTTACTACTCTAAACCCACTGCCAGCGTTTAATCTTACAATATTCTTTTCGTTAATTTCCCATTTATATGCAACTCTTGGTGTGATAATATTACCATGATTGGAATTGTAGTCGTATCTCATGCCCAATAGCACTTTGTGTTTTTTATTGATTGATATTTCATCTTGAATAAAAATCCCAGGTAAGTAAGTTGTTTGAGGTTGATTTTGTGTATTTAATAGATTAACTGATGCTGTGGCTGGTGTGTTATCATCATAAAAGGTGTATCTTAAAGCTGTACCAATTAGTAAATCATTTTTGCCAATTTTTTTGTCCCAAGTAAGTTGTGAAAAAACAACATTTTGTTGAGCTTCATAAATGGTAGTTCCATAAACACTATTTTGATGGTGATTGTTGTATGAAAAAGATAGCATTAATTTTTCTTTTGTAGGTAGTTGGTAATTGCCAATTACTTCCCATCGTTTGGTATAAATACTTTCGCCATAAATACTATCTCCTCCTCTAAATAGTTTATTCCATTTTACATCTCCGCCCCAGCGGTCTTCATGCAAAAATCTTCCTGCAAGGCTAAAAATTCTATTTTGTTTTCTATCAAAATTCCATTTTTGAAATACTGAAATTCTGTTTTGCAACGTCATGTCTGTGAAATTGTCTTTATTATTATCAACAATATTTTGATAGTTAAAGTAATTGATACCTGTTAGCACAGATGCTTTTTTCCCCACTTCTGCTTTGAAGCTTAAATCTATATTGTATTCTAGCCAACTTGTTGCCATTACATCGGCAGAAATTAAAGGGGCATTTTGTGGCTTTTTTGTAATAATATTTATTAATCCTCCTAAAGCCTCACTTCCATAAAGTGATGATGCTGGACCTTTAACAATTTCAATTCTTTCGATTAAAGAATTTGGAATACCCGATAATCCATAAACTGTAGAAAGACTACTAACAATAGGCATTCCATCAATTAATACCATAGTGTATGGTCCTGGCAATCCATTTATTTTTATATCGCCAGTATTGCACACATTACAATTTAACTGTGGTCGCACTCCATTTACATTTTGCAATGCTTCAAAAATATTGGGGGTTGGATTTTTTTTAAAATACGAAGGTTTATACACTTCAACAGACACGGGGCTTTCCATTCTACTTACTCCTTTCATTGTTCCAGTAATAACTACATCATCTAACTTGTTTTGAGCATTAGTTAAGTCAATGTTTACCGTATTCATCCCATCATTTACTGTAATTGTTTTTACTGTAGTTGTGAAGCCTATGCAAGAAATTTGAACTTTATAAATTCCAGCTTTTAAATTTTTAATTTGATAAAATCCCAAGCTATCTGTTTTGGCTCCAATTTGAGTTTTATCTACTAAAAGTGTTGCATAAGGAACTGCTTTTTTGTCAGAGGTAACTCTTCCTGTAACAATCACCTGAGCAAAAGATAACTTTTGCAGTGTGATGAGAGACAGTGTAAAAAGCAATACATATTTTTTCATTTTAATTAATTGTTATTAAGTTTGGAGTGTAAAATTAATTAAGTTAGGTAAATCTAACAAAAATTGTTTGATTTATTTTTTGTAAGTTTGCTTTTTGATATTAATTAAATAGTAAGCATGTTATCCTTTACAGAAGAGAATTATTTAAAAGCTTTGCTAAAAGTAGGTTTTGATACAGGAAATAAAGAAGTTGGTACAAACGAATTGGCTAATGTTTTAGTGGTAAAGCCTGCAACTGTAAATGATATGCTGAAAAAGCTAAAAGAAAAACAGTTGGTTGATTATAAGAAGTATGGAAAAATTACTTTAACTACCGAAGGTGAGAAATATGCAATAGAAATAATAAGGAAACACCGCCTCTGGGAAAAATTTTTATACGATAAGTTAGAGTTTAGTTGGGATGAAGTGCACGAAGTAGCCGAGCAGTTAGAACATATTCAGTCACAAAAGCTTATAGAAAAGCTAGATAAATTTTTGGATTATCCTGCTTTTGACCCTCATGGAGATCCAATACCAAATAAAAAAGGAGAACTTAAAGTAAAATTTCACAAAACCCTTTCAGATGTTGCCGTTGGCACAAGTTGTAAAATGGTTACTGTTAAAGATGAGTCAAGCTCTTTTTTACTCTATGTTGCAGATGTAGGCTTAGGAATTAATGAAAGAATTACTGTATTATCTAAAAAGGAATATGATGCAATAACTGTTATTGAGGTTAAGGGTAAAAAGTCAAGTGTTAGTCAAAAGTTTGCTGAAAACATTTTTGTTGTTTGTGATAAATGCGATATTGAAAAAAATTGTAAAGAAGAACATTGGGAAACTTCACTATGATATTTTCAGAAGTAACAACATCATTGCATTTGTTCTCTTAGTTTTATTTCATCATTTATTTCTTTATTCGATTTTTGCATGCCAATACCACAGAATATAAAAATAAAAACAGCTATGGTAGAAAAATGTATTTTTTTGGTAACGATAGAAGTGATGATGTTAACGATGATTAGCATTATAAAAAGTCCAATAAAAAATGCTGCCAATTGTTTGTTAGATTTTTCTTTCTTTTTTAACTCCTCTATTGTTGCTGTTTTAATATCAAAACTTGCCATATTTTAAGGTGTTTTTTTGGGATTCATTTTCATTTGTAAAACATCTACCAACAAGGAAAATGCCATTGAAAAATAAATGTATCCCTTAGGAATTTCTATACCAAATCCTTCTGTAATTAGTGAAAAACCAATGAGTAGTAAAAATGCCAAAGCTAACATTTTAAATGCTGGATGTTTATTTACAAAGTTGCTTATTGGCTCTGCGGCAACCATCATTATTACAACGGTAACAATAACTGCAACGTACATTACCCAAACTTCCTTAACCATGCCAATTGCTGTGATTATGGAATCTACGCTAAATACCAAATCTAAAATTAAAATTTGCACTAGTACTTTTCCAAAAGTAGTAGCAGCATTTGCTGCATTTGGTTCGTGGTTTCCACCTTCTGTTTTTGAATAAATTTCTTTTGTGCTTTTGTATAATAAAAATAATCCACCCAAAATTAAAATTAGTTCTTTACCTGTTATTTCATTACCAATTAGAGTGAATAATTTTTTGTCCAACTTCATGATAATTGAAATAAGCAACAATAACCCAACTCTCATACCTGCTGCTAAAATTAAACCCCATTGCCTAGCTTTTTTTTGTTGGTCAGGGGGAAGTTTGTTTGCTATAATTGAAATAAAAATAACATTATCTATGCCTAGTACAACTTCTAATGCAATTAAAGTTAGTAGAGAAATTATGATTTGATAGTCCATGTTTTTTCTTTTGGTAACAAATAAAAATTAAAAAAGTTTAGTACATTTAATAATTAAGTTGATGGTTAATTTCCAAGGATATCAAATTTAGATTTTGGGCGTTTATCATCTAACCACAAAAATCCTTTTACTCTTATACTTTCGTGGTTTACCTGTTTAATTGGGTACATAGTACCGGCCAAATTATTTACAAATACAACTCGTTGTGGCTTGTTGTTTAAAAAGTTTACAGTTATTACATCACAAGTGCTACTGTTTACGCCAATCAGTTTTTTATACTCATCTTCGGCATAATACACATTTTCTGCTGGTGTTCCTTTTGCAATTAACGTATCAATTTGACCATTTTTAAAAAAGCCATTTATAGTATTTCCTCTTACTTGGTTATAAAATGTTTTGGCTACTTTACTTATGCTTATAGCATTTTCCCAAACTTCTAGTTTATGTGGTTTTTGCTTTTTTGTAAACAAATAAATAGTATCACCAGTAAGTTGATTATCTCTTGCCCATGCTATTGGATTTTTCATTAGCCTAAATACAGAATCGTAACTGCTATAAAACATGCTATCAGCATTTGCTTGTAACGAATCGTTGTAAATTTTTACATTATAATAAGCTTCAAAAAACCTGTTATTGCTACTATCTTTATTGAAATTAAACTTCATGTTTTTTGGTTGAGCTTTGCCATGAAGTTGAAAGTTTCTAAACCCAACAATATCTGTTAAACGTCCACTATACAAAGTATCTGCAGAGATGTAAGTTGTGTCTGCATCTTGCCTTATTAGTAAAATTGGTTTTTGTGTTGCTAAAAAAGTATTGGTTTTTTTATTGGTTTTAATATTATTGGCTATGAGATCTTGACCATTAAGGCTGTCTTTTGTTTTGTACACTGCATTGCCAATAAATTCACCAAAACCGCTACTGTCTTCCATTGCCATTTTATCAGCAGTAAAAGTGTAAGTGCTATCATCTATTTGGCTTCTCGATAAGAATTTTCCTTTTTTTGTTTTTAAATCGTAGAAACCTTCTTTAGTTGTAATTGTTCTTTTGCCATTTAAAATTTTTGTAGGACACACAAAATTGGCAATCTCAGTATTTAAATTATATAATAAGGTATCGGTATAAATTTTGTATTCTGGGTTAATTAGAATTACTTTTCTTTTAAAATAAACATCTCTAACATCACCATAATAATATCCTTCAGTACTGGTAAGTGTGGTTTTACCATTTACAATTTTTCCTCCATTTACATAAGTTCCAATTTTAATACCTACATCATAAGTTAAATCGTTGGTGGTGAGTGTACCTTTACCATCTGTTAATCTTACTTTGTTTTTTAAAAAAGCACGTTTTTCTTTGCCTAAATATTTTACATATTGGGCGTAAGTATGAATACTATCTGCATCATTTATATGCACGTTTCCAAAGGCTTCTAAGGTGTTTTCTCGCTCGTTTAGTAAAATACTATCGGCATAAAACAAAGTTTTATCTTGTTGTACAATAGCATTGCCTGCAAGTGATAAAAAAACTTTATTACTATCTAAAACTTGCCTATTATATCGTTCGGCTTTTATAAACTCAATTCGTTTACCTTGTGGGGTAGAATCATTTATAGCTGTGCGTTGAGCAAAGGTTTTATTTATGAAAATACTACAAATGATTATAAGTGCAAGAAGGCGTTTTTTTTTTGAAAATTTAAAGTACATACAACAAAAAGTTTTATTTGTTATATGTTGTGTCTAAAGGAGCTTGTAGTGCACCACCTTTTTCTTTTCTGCCAAATACGGAAATGTTTACATATCGTTTAGGGTGTGTTCGTAAATCGTCCATTAAAATATTTGCACTTCTTACAGTATTGGTAAGATTGTTATACAAAGCTTTATCGTTCATTAATAAACCTAAACTTCCAGTGTTGCTATTTAACTTTGAAACTGCTGTATTCAATGTTTCCAAAGTAGATTTCATTTTGGTTAGCAAGCCTTCAATATCGGCATTGCTTAAGTTTTTGGTTGTAGTTTCAATGTTAGCTAAGGTGCCGTTTATTTTATCGTTTTGATTGTTAAGGTTTGATGTAAAGTTGCTCATGTTGGTCATGCTTTTTGCCAAAGCACCATTTTGCTGATTAAGCATTTCTGTAAGAGAAACACTAGCTTTTGTAAGGTTATCTGTAAGCTTTTGAATATTGGCTACACTGCTTTGTAGGTTGTTTTTTGTATTTGGATCTACAATTGAATTTAGATTTAACAATGTGTTATTTAAAGTAATCAAAGTTTTATTAAGATTGTCTGCAATAGGGTCTAGTTTGCTCGATAGTTTATCTAACATGCCCAATGGATTTTCTGTATTTATGATTCCTCCATCTTTTAAAAAATTTATACTATCCTTACCTAATGTAATTTCTATTGAAGGTGACCCCAGTGGGCTTGAAGCAATTGTGGCTATTGAGTTTATTGGAATATTGTAGCTAGATTTTAGTTTAATGCCTACTTTAATAAGTTTTAAATTGGCATCTACATTTTCTATTTCATATACACTACCAATAGGAAAACCATTAACCATTACAGCGTGTGATACCATTAAACCTTTTGCATCTGGGAATTGAGCATATATGTAATGCCCTGTTTTGAGCAAACTTCTACCTTTTAAGAAATTAAATCCTAAAACTAATAAGGTAATCGCTACAGCAGTTAAAGCACCTACCTTGGTTTCGTTACTAATCTTCATAAGGCAAAACTAAG
>JBMLOQ010000118.1:0-25608 GCA_049242885.1 Chitinophagaceae bacterium | reverse complement strand
TTCATACTAAACCTTTGGAAAATCTAAGAGGCTGTGTTTATCACAGTCTCTTTTTAATTTTATAAAAAATAATGGTCGTTGTGTTTAATTATTAAAACACTAAACTTTCTATATTTACATTCTATTGTTTGTATATGAATAATTCAGAAAACGAATTTATGAAGGAAGCCATACAGCTTTCTATTGAAAATGTAACACAAGGTAAGGGTGGCCCATTTGGTGCTGTGGTGGTTAAAGATGGAAAAATAATTGCACGTGGTGCAAATAGTGTAACCACTAATAACGACCCTACTGCTCATGCAGAAGTTATGGCTATTAGGGAAGCTTGTAAAATACTCAACACTTTTCAATTAACAGGATGTGAAATTTATACTAGTTGCGAACCTTGCCCTATGTGTTTAGGTGCAATTTATTGGGCAAGGCCCGATAAACTGTTTTATGCCAATACAAAACAAGATGCTGCTGCTATTGAGTTTGATGATAATTTTATTTACGATGAAATTGCAAAGCCAATCCATCAACGAAAATTATTTACACAGCAGTTAATGAGAGAACAAGCTTTAGAAGCATTTAATAAATGGAGTGAAAGCCAAATTAAAATGGAATATTGATGATGGAGTTTATATTAAATAATCAATTGATTAAAACAGATAAAGCCGCTGGTAGTACAATACTCGATTTTGTTAGGTATCATAAACGATTAACAGGTACTAAAATTGGTTGTAGAGAAGGTGATTGTGGAGCTTGTACTGTTTTAGTTGGTGCTTTTGAAAATGACAAATTAATCTATCGTACAAAAACAAGTTGCCTAATGCCTTTAACCAATGCACATGGTAAGCATATTGTAACTGTAGAAGGTATTAATCAAAACGAATTAACACCTGTACAACAAGCCATGATTGATTGTAATGGAAGTCAATGTGGTTTTTGTACCATTGGTTTTGTAATGAGTTTAACTGGCTTTACAATGAATCAACATTGTAATACATATAAAGATGCTATTAAAAGTATTGATGGAAATATTTGTAGATGTACTGGCTATAAATCAATCGAAAAAGCTGCTTCAATATTGGTAAGTCAAATGCAATACAAACCCAAAGAAAATGCTTTGGAATGGTTGGTTGAGCAACAATATTTGCCCAATTATTTTGTAGGTATTGAGCAACGTCTAAAAGAAATTCAAAGCCATCAAAAAATTGATAAAACAAATGCTTTACTCATTGGTGGAGCTACAGATTTGAATGTGCAAAAACACCATGCTGTTAAAAAGGCTACTGTTCAAAATTTGTATGATGATCCCAGCCTAAAAAAAATTCAAAGGTTCGGTGAGGAAGTTTATTTAGGTGCTTCTGTAACTGTAACCCAGTTTGAAGAAAGTAGTATTATACAAAGCATTTTTCCAAACATTAAAGAACATATAAAACTTGTTTCTTCTACTCCAATTCGCAATATGGCAACTATTGCTGGCAATTTAGTAAATGCTTCACCTATTGGAGATATGACAGTTTTTTTCTTGGCATTGGATGCTTCGATAATCCTTAATTCACAAAGAAAAATTAAGCTAAAAGATTTTTATAAAGGTTATAAACAATTAGATAAATCTTTAAATGAAATTATAGAGCAAGTAGTTTTTTCTATTCCAACTTCAACATCCTTTTTTAATTTTGAGAAAGTTTGTAAACGAACTCATTTAGATATTGCAAGCGTAAATGCTGCATGCTTAATTGATGTTGATGAAAATAATTCCATTAAACAAATTTATTTAAGTGCTGGCGGTGTATTTGCTTTTCCCAAATATTTAAGTAATACCTGTAATTTTTTATTAAGTAAAGAATTAACCACAAAAGTATTACAAGAAGCAGTTGAAGTTATGCTTCAAGAAGTTGCACCTATAAGCGATGCAAGAGGAACAGCTGCTTATAAAAGTCTTTTATTGCGGCAATTATTTTTAGCTCATTTTGAAAAAATGGGAGTAAGTGTAGATTTTGTTTTATAATATAAAACTTATAAAAGTCATCAGTCTTTTTAAAGTTAAAAGAGTAAACATTGAACAACAATAATTTCATAGGGCCCGATTTTATAAATCACGTTACTGGAAAATCTATTTATATAGATGATATTTCAATAATGGAAGGCACTGTATTTGTAAAAGTTTTTGATGCATCCATTGCTCATGGAATTATCAAAAGCATTGATTTTGCTGAAGCTGAACAAGTAGATGGTATTGTAAAAATTTTTGCTCCAAAAGATATTCCAGGCGAAAATCAAATTGGTGGAATAATTCCCGATGAACCTTTATTGGCAAATGGTGAAGTGCATTTTTGGGGGCAACCCATTTTGCTAATTGCAGCAGATAATGAAGAGGCTGCAGAAGAAGCTTACCATAAAATTAAAGTTGAATACGAACCATTAGAAGTAATTACAAATCCAAGAGTAGCTTTTGCTAAAGGCAAATTATTGTCACCTAGCAGGCAATTTGTTTTAGGTAATGTTAATGATGCTTTCAAACAATGTAAATATGTTTTTGAAGGCACTACAGAAACCAATGGTCAAGAACATTTGTATTTAGAAACACAAGGTGCTTATGCAATTCCAACAGAATTTGATAGTGTTAAAATTTATTCTTCAACACAGGGACCAACAGCTGTTCAAAAAACTGTTGCAAGGGTTTTAGGGGTTAACATGAATAATGTTGAGGTTGATGTAACCCGCTTGGGTGGAGGCTTTGGTGGCAAAGAGGATCAAGCAAGTACTTATGGAGCAATGGCTGCTTTGGTTGCTTATGTATTAAAACGCCCAGCAAAGTGTGTTTTGAATAGAATGGAAGATATGCGAATGACTGGCAAGAGAAATCCTTATAGCAGTGATTTTAAAATTGGATTAGATGAACATTTTAAGATACAAGCCTATGAAGTTACTTTTTTCCAAAATGGTGGTGCAGCAGCAGATTTGTCTCCTGCTATTTTAGAACGTACATTATTTCATTGCACCAATAGTTATTACATTCCAAATGTAACAGCAACTGCCCATAGTTGTAAAACTAATCTACCCCCAAATACTGCTTTTAGAGGTTTTGGTGGGCCACAAGGAATGTTTGTAATAGAAGCTGCTATTGATTTTGCATCCAAACAATTAGGAGTTGATGCTCATGCGATTCAACAAAACAATTTATTGTGTGATGGTAACGAATTTCCTTATGGGCAAATAATTGAAAATGGTGAAGCAGAGAACTGTTTTTCAAAAGCGATAGAAAAAGTAAATTTAGATTCTTTAAAAAATGAAATTGAAAACTTTAATAAAAGCAATAAATTTAAGAAGAAAGGTTACTCCTTAATGCCTATCTGTTTTGGTATTTCATTTACTAATACTATGCTTAATCAAGCAAGAGCATTGGTTCATGTTTATAGTGATGGAAGTGTTGGAATTAGTACAGGAGGAGTAGAAATGGGGCAAGGTTTGAACCCTAAAATGATTCAAGTTGCAGCAAAGGCATTCGGAATTTCAACATCAAAAATTAAATTAGAGAGTACCAATACAACTCGTGTAGCAAACACATCACCAAGTGCTGCAAGTGCTACAGCAGATTTAAATGGTAAGGCTTTACAAGATGCTTGTAAACAAATCAATTCTTCACTACATACTTTTGTAAAAAAGGAGTTGAGTTTAAACGAAATTGATGTTATTGAGTTTATTGAAGAAGTTTTGTTTGTAAATGATGTATCTACAAATTTTAAATGGAAAGAGTTGATTTTAAAGGCCTACTTATCTCGTACAAACCTCAGTGCTAAAGGCTTTTATGCTACCCCAGTTATTAATTTTGATAAAACTAAAGAAAAAGGACATCCATTTGCATATCACGTTTATGGAACTGCTATAACTGGTGTAACTGTAGATTGTTTAAGAGGAACCTATGAAATTGATTTTGTAAAAGCTTGCCACGATGTTGGTGCTAGTATGAATAAAGGAATTGATTTAGGTCAGTTAGAAGGAGGCCTTGTTCAAGGCATTGGTTGGATGACAATGGAAGAAGTGGTGTATAATGAACAAGGGAAGTTATTAAGTAATGCTTTGAGTACATATAAAATTCCAGATATATACAGTGTGCCCAAGGATATTGATATTGAGTTTCTAGAAACTGAAAATGAAAATTTGGCCATTCTTAAAAGTAAAGCAGTTGGCGAACCTCCATTAATGTATGGTATTGGAAGTTATTTTGCCATTCGAAATGCAGTTTTAGCTTTCAACCCAAAATCAACTATCACTTACAATGCTCCCATAACCCCAGAAAAAGTGCTAATGGGTTTATATAATCATGTATAAATAAAACAAACTAATGAATGGTTTATTAATTTGGCAATTTATACAAAACAAGTTGCAACAAGATAAAAATATCATGCTACTTGTTGTAGTTGAAAGTATAGGTTCATCACCAGGAAGAAGTGCTTTTACAATGGCTGTTGCAAGTGATGATAGTTTTGAAGGAACAATTGGTGGTGGCATTATGGAGTTTAAATTGGTAGAAAAAGCAAAGAGTTTATTAAAGCAGAATCATAGTACAATTTTTTTGCAAGAGCAATTTCACGATAAAGAACATACCAAAAATCAAAGTGGTATGATTTGTAGTGGTAGCCAAAAAATAGCATTTGTTCCTTTGTTTGAAAAAGATTTACCACACATTCAATCAATAAATAATCAAACAAAAAAATCTTTCACAATATCACCTAAAAGCTTTACAGTAAGTAATGAACAGTTAAATGAATGGAGTTTTGAAAATGATGCTAATTGGCTTTATTCACAAGCAATTTTTAAGCAACCTGTAATTCATATCATAGGAGGAGGGCATTGTGGATTGGCCTTATCTCAACTTATGAAGTTACTTGATTTTTATATTCATATATACGACGATAGAGAAAACCTTAACACTTTAGAACAGAATATTTATGCCCACGAAAAGCATTTAATTAACTACGAAAATATCGGACAACATTTAAACGAAAACTCAAATGATTATGTTGTAATTATGACAATAGGATATAGAACAGACAAACTTATTCTTAAGCAAATTATAAATTACAAATACCGGTATTTAGGTTTATTGGGAAGCAAACAAAAAATTGATACATTATTTAGCGAGTTAAAAAAAGAAGGTATTAATGAAAGTTTATTACACCAAATATTTGCTCCAATTGGTTTAAATATTAACAGCAAAACCACACAAGAAATTGCAGTAAGTATAGCCTCAGAAATTATAAAGATTAAAAATTTGTAATTCTATTTTTCGCCAAAATTTACCATCCAATTAATACCAAACTTATCAGTACAGCTTCCAAAATAGGCACCCCAAAACACATCTTGCAAGGGCATAGTAATTTTTCCTTCATGGCTTAATCCTGCAAATAATCTATCAGCTTCTTCTTTACTATCTGGTTCTAAATTTATACTTATTCCATTGCCATGCACAACAGAAAAACCCATGCTTTGTGGAGCATCAGTACCCATTAAAATATGCCCTCCAGTAATAGGTAATTCAACATGCATTACTAAGTTAGCATCTGCCTCGTCGATAGGTGGCATATATGGAGAAGGTGGGATGTCTTTAAATCTTCTTATTCCTGTATCCCTAAATTCAGTTCCAAAAACGGTTTTGTAAAAATTAAATGCCTCTTCAGTATTTCTACTAAAATTTAAATAAGTTGATGTGCGAGCCATATAATAGTTTTTGTAAATATAAATCTTTGATAATAATTAAAATCTAAACTAAAGAATTACAATCCTTTGAACACAAATCCTTTATTCGAAAAATACTCCAAAGTTTTAGGCAATGCTATTTTTAGTCTATCAAATGCTTTTTCGCTATCATGAAAAACAATAATGCTACCTTCTTTAGCATGTAATAATACATTTTGAGCACACTGCTCACCGGTAATTTCCTTATCAAAATCGCCACTTAAAACATCCCACATTACAATTTGCATGTTCAATTGTTGGTTTATAATTTTTGCTTGAAAGCTTGTACATCTACCATAAGGTGGGCGAAACAAATTGCTCGAAATACATTTTTTAGCTTTATTAATATTAGCAATGTAATCTTCATTGGTAGTTTTAAAACCATTTAAATGGTTTTGTGTGTGGTTGGCTACGGTGTGTTGTTCGTTTTTAATTTCCTCATAAGTATCAAAATATTGCTCTACATTTTTTCCAATACAAAAAAAAGTTGCTTTTGCTTTATACTTTTTAAGTTCATCTAATACAAAAGGCGTTATTGTTGGGTGTGGTCCATCATCAAAAGTTAAGTATAAAACTTTTTCCTTACAAGCATTATCCCATATACGTTTTGGATATAATTTTTTAAGCAAATAAGGTGTTTTTATAAAGTACATTTTTGTTTGCTTTATTGCACTACAATTTTTTTAAATTCAATTAGAGAAGCCAAATGTATTAGAAAAAAATTGAAAAAATTTCATGATAAAAATCATACTTGATACTATTATATATCATTTTTTAACATAAAGTGCAAGTTTACTTTTGTGAAATAATTAAAATTAATTTTATGAAAAGTATTTTAGTACCAATTGATTTTTCGGCAACAGCAAATAATGCTGTTTTATATGCCCTAGAGTTTGCTAATCAAATAAAAATAAATTCAGTTGTTCTTTTTCATGTTGTAAATCCAATTGTGGTAGCCGATCCACTTTATACATTAGCAAGTAGTGATGTAATGGTAATTAAGGATGCTGAAGAAGAAAGGTTGAATGCTTATGCTCAGAAAATTAAAAGTGAAGTATTATCAAATGTTGACATTTCAACAGAGCTTGTTGTAGGAAACTTGGAATTAAGTATTGCAGATTATTGCGATAATCACAAAGTTGACTATATTGTAATGGGTATTACAGGTGCAAGTAGTTTAGAAGCAAAACTTATTGGTAGTAATACCTTAAATGTTTCAAATAATACTCAAGTTCCTCTAATAATTGTACCTTCAAATTGTAGTTTTAAGCATATAGCTAAGGTTACATTGCTTTGTGATTACAAAAATGTAATAGAAAATCTACCTGCCGAAAAACTATCCAATTTTTTAAATGCAATTTCTCCTTTACTAGAGGTAGTGCATATTGACCCCTCATTAGAAAGAGAAACTTTAGAAAATGCCGTAGAAAAAATACAGTTGGATTCTTTAATTTTTAAATTTACACCTGAATATAAGTTTAGTAATAGAACTGATTTTGAAGGTGCTATAAACGATTTAGTTGATGAAAATAATATCCAATTAATCATTAGTATTTCAAAACAAAAAACTTGGTTGCAAAAATTATTTAATCCAAATCATACAAAGCAATTAGCGTTTCATACAAAAGTGCCATTGATGATTTTACATAAATAAAGGGAATGTGGTTGTTCTAATTAATCTAAACCTGAGATATGTGCTAACTTGGCTTTATCGGTAATAATAATTTTTTTGCCTTCTAAACTTATCAAGTTTTCTTTTTTAAAATCTGAAAGCAATCTAATGGTTGTTTCTGTTGAAGTGCCTACAAAATCGGCAATTTCTTCTCTACTAAAATTATAATTTATAGAATTATCAATGTTGTTTGTACCATAAGTGGCATTAAAAAATAATAAAGCTTCTGCCATTCGTTCTCTTACACTTTTTTGAGCCAAAGAAGTAATTTGCTCTTCGGCTTTTCGCAAATTATTGGCTAAAAGTTTCATTACTTCAAAACTTAGTTTTGAGTTTTCTTTTAGCATTTCAAAAAACTTTTCTTTGGGTACAAAACATACTGAGCAATCTTCTAAAGCTAAAGCACTGCAATGATATTTTTCGTTAGATAATAATGCTCTGTATCCTGCAACATCACCTTCTTTTAATAACCTTAAAATTTGTTCTTTGCCAGTATTGCCTTGGGTGGTAAGTTTTATTTTTCCATGGTTAATGCAATACAATCCTTGAGGGTATCCATTTTCGCTAAAAATATATTGGCCTTTTTTAAATTTACTACATGCTTTAATTTCATTTAAAGAACTAGTTTCTTCAAAATCAAAGCCTTTGAAAATACTATGTGTTCTTGCATTGCAATTCTGACAACTAATATCAAGCATTAAATCTTTTCTCATTTGTACAAATATCAAGTTAGTATAGGCTAAATTATTTAAAGTTTGTAAGTTTTCTGTAAAATGGCATTAATTAATTTTTTTGTTAAATTCAATTATCTTTTAAATGCAATATGGTTAAACAAAAAAGTGATTCTCACTTTTATAAATGCTATTAGAAAAATGCTTTTAAACAAATTTTCTTTTACTTACTACTCATTTAAAATGGTATTAAGCTAAATACTACATATTTTCCAAAAAGGTTATTTTGTTAGATTCCTTAATGAAAAAGACAAGAACTAAGTTGGTTGCAAGTATCTATATTCTAGTCTTTTGTTGATTATATTTAATGAATCTTGGAGTACAGGGTGCTTTTAGCATCAAAAATTAATATTTAACAAAAAAATAGGCTGTCTCAAATAACACTTTTTTGAGACAGCCTATTAATATTCAATAAAATGAATTATTCTTTTATAAATAATTGTGAAACTGGAGTATTGTTTATGAATGTTTTTAAAACATAATTGCCAGATTTTAGGTTACTAGCATCCAAAGCTATAGTGCTTTCTCCTTTGTTTACTTTTCTAGTTTGCTGAGATACTAAACGACCTTGCATATCAGAAAATGTTATGGTTAAATTTTCGGTTTTTTCAGTCTTTAAACTTACCAATAAATTCCCTTTTGTAGGATTAGGAAAAACACTTAATGGTTGCATGGAATTAGTACCATTTTTAGTAGTAAGTACTTGAGAATAAGTTGTTGCTCCTTGTTTATTAATACTTGCCAAACGAATGTAGTTAGTTCCCTCTTGTAAGTTTATAGATTGATTAAAGTTGTTTTCACCTTTGTAAGCAACTGATGCTACATTGCTAAAATCTTTATTATTCAAAGATTGCTGAACAATAAAATTATTTACTTCAGCATTGTTATTTACATCCCATTTTAAATTAGCTGTTTTACTAGAAGTTTTATTTAAACTAATATTTGAAATAAAAGGAGAGGGTAGGGTAGTGCCCCAACTGCTTGAAATAGAGACTGCACCTATAAAACCTGTTGGAATATTAGAACCATTCCAAGGAAAAACAATTCTTGTTATACTATTAGCATCGTTTGTGCCACCTGTACTATAACTTAAATCAGGAAGCCCTGGCTCAGGCATGCTTAAATCTGGATTTACATATAATCTTATCACATCATCAATTGTTGAGCCTGTGTTGAATGTGTATTTTAATACAATTAAAACATCTGTATTAAAAGCATAGTTATTTGTTGTAAAACCAGAAGTAACTCCACCAGTTTTATCTACTGCTAAAGCAAAGCTAGCTCCCAAAGATTTTGCATATAATCTTGTAGCTGTTGTAAAACCACTGTCCATTAATCTAAACAGTTGGCTTCCACTTGAGCTAGCATTTAGTGATGAAAATCTTGCCAACAATGCAACATAAAGAGTGCCGTTTCTTACAGAGCTACTTAAATATTTGCCAACTCCATCTCCATTTGTATTGTTTATAGGGTTTAATGCTTTAGTAGTAGTTTGAAAATTTGCAAAACTCATTGCTTGTGAAGCAACAGGAGTATTTTGGCAAACAGCTCCTGCACAAGCTCCAATACCAGGGAAACCACTAGAACTGCTGTTTGACCATCCATTTTGCCCATTTAATTGTCCATTATTTAAACTTGAAAAGTCTTGAAATAATAGGTTTTGAGCATTAAGCATACTTGTAAAAAGTATAGCAGATAATAATAAAATTTTTCTCATCTTTTAGTTTTTAATAAATGATTTACTGGCAGTTACGCCAGATTTGTTTGTATATTTTAAAATGTAATTTCCAGCAGTTAAAAGGCTTAGATCAAAGCCAATACTTGATTCTCCAATAAAATTTATAGTTCTTTTTTGATTACTTACTAGTTGCCCTTGTGCATTTAATATTTGGAAATAAAATTCATCAGGACTTGTAGTTTTAATGCTTACGTTTAAAATGTTTTTTGTAGGATTTGGGTACAAATTCATTTGTTGTATTGAAAGATTACCTTTTCGAATACTTAAGGTAGATGAATAAATTGTTTGGCCATGAATATCCGTAATTGCCAATCTTACAAAATTTACACCATCTAAAAGCTTGAAATTGCCACTGTATTTTCCATTGTCACCAATATTTTTTATCGTTTCAACATCATTAAAATCTTTTCCATTGGTAGATTGTTGAATAGTGAAATGTCTTGCAGCTCTGCAGTTTACAGCATCCCAAGACAAAGTTGCATTTGTGGTATTGGTTTTATTTAGTTGTAAATTTTCAATACAACTTAATGGTAAAGCATTTTGTACACTAGGCCAAGTGGTAGAAACCATTAGTCCTCCAATTTCAGCAGTTGGGCGAGCAATATTGTTGAAGTTAAAATTAATACCATCAAGTTTTAAAACATCATCATAAGCAGTAGTTGTTACTTCGGGTGTGCTAGAGCTTTCTGGTAAGGTTAAATTTGGATTGATGAATAATTTTAGTTCATCATCGGCAAGGCCAGGATTAAAAGTATATTTTAAAACGATTAAAACATCTTGATTTAAAGTAAATAAAGTTGGAGTTGATTTATAAAAAGAAGTATTAAGCCCACTTTTATAACAACCAAGGTTATAACCACCAGTTACAGGTTTTACCGTTACTCTAAACGTTGTTTGTGGTGAAGATCCTACAGGGTCTTGGAAAACCCCTCTAACAAATTGCATCTCAGTAGTTATAGTTGCACCATTAGAAGCTTGTACAAATGCTGAAAATCTAAAAGGTATTGCAACATAAACAGAACCAGAAACCACCTCACCAGTTGGAAATAATTTTCCAATACCATCTCCATTTGAGCGAATTGAAAGTACTTTATCTGTTTGAATAAAATTAGGAATATTCATGTTGCCTGCAATAATTCTCCCTCTAGCTCCATTATTTGTACCAGAAGTTAATGCATCTCCTGTACCTGCACCAGAATATGAAGGAACCCCAGCAGCTGAAGGATTATATTGATTGCTCCAATTTTGTTGACGATGCAATGAATCCAACAAAAAATCTTTGAAATTGTCCCTTATAATATATTGGCAATTTGCCAAAAATGAAATTCCAAGAAAACCAATTGTGAGTAAATTTTTAATCATGATTTTAATTTGCTGAGCAAAGATGAGGAGAAATTAGTTTATATAGTTAATCTTTTTTTAATTTTAATTTTTTTTTGCCCATCATTTTAATGACTAGTTAACTTATTTTTAAGTTGCATTTAATTTTATTTTTTTTTGAGAAAAAATGTATAACATAACTTGAATGTTTAAACTTTATTAACATAATGAATTATTAATATGGCTATTAAAGTAATAAACTTTACTTTGTTTTAATATAAACAACGAAAATGTGCTTTTGGGAGTCTATAAAGGCACTCTAAATTAATGTATATACCTTATGAACCTAAAGAAAATCTTTCTTTTTTGGAGCTTAATTGTATTAATTTCA
Organism: Chitinophagaceae bacterium; assembly: GCA_049242885.1. GTDB lineage: Bacteria > Bacteroidota > Bacteroidia > Chitinophagales > Chitinophagaceae > CAIVPM01. Next base: position 14,029 of record JBMLOQ010000118.1, on the reverse strand, counting down.
ACCGTAACTGCCCAAACAATTACCTTGCAAGCTTCAAGGTTTGATGCTGGTCCCTACTCAACCGATGGTTCAATTGCAGTTCCTTTTACAACAACTGGCTGTTTTGGCTTAAGTAATGCCTTTACTTTATGGATTTCGAATAACGATTTTGTAACTGAAACGCAAATTGGCTCTTATACAAGTTTTTATGCCACTTTCGTAAATGGAACAATTCCAGGGGCTTTAGGTACAGGTTCAAATTTTAAGGTAAGAATTAAAAGTAATAGCCCATCAATTACATCTTTGCCATCTGCTGCATTTACTGTAAATGCACCTTTAGCGGGAAATATTGATACAACAAAAGTAGTTCCATTACAAGTACAACGAAATTTATCTACACAACAAGCTTTTGGTTGGTGTAATGCACAAGCTGCTGGTACAAACTTAGCTTTGATTGATCAAAGTCCTGCTGGTTCTACATTATCTGCAACTTACTACAACGAAATTTCTGCACCAAATACTCCAATAAATGTGACACCCACAGGAGGAGGTTATACCATTCCAATGCAGCAAGCCCATTACACTTTTATTGCCAAAAGTGTAAGAGGTGGTAATGTAGGTACTAAAGCCTATTTTTTAATTAATTCGCCAAATAATATTGCCATTGCTACCATTGGAGAGCAATTGGGATGTTTGCCTGATTCTTTAAGTTTTAAACTAGTTGTTGACCCATCAAGTGGTGGATTAGGAAATAATTTCCCAGGTTCAACTGTAACTGTAAATTGGGGGGAAACACCACCTACTTCAAATACCTATAGACTTTGTGATTTAGTGGCAACAAATGGAGAGATTTTTCATTTTTATACCTCCAATTCTTGTTTGCAAGGTAATGGTACATTTAATGTGCAAGCCCAATTAAATAATCCTTTTTATGTTGCTAATGACCCAAATTTGGGAACTTGTCCTCGTCCAACAGTATCCTCAACTGCTAAAATATTTAATAAACCAAGAGCAAGTTTTACTCCAGGAACAATGGTTAATGGTACTAGACGTGGTTGTTTAAATGTGCCTACTACTTTTGTAAACACTTCCATACCAGGATCAAGTGCAGGTAGCACAACCAATTGTACTGCTTTAGCATTTTATTATTGGTTTATTGATGGTAGTGCAATGCCTGTTTACTCATCATCTGTAAAAGAAGCAGCCAACAACTACGCACACACATTTACAACACCTGGTAATCATACAGTAAGGCTTTTAATTGATAATGGAAGTTGTGCTACACATGATACTACGATGAATATTTGTATCGAAGCACCTGTTACAGCATCATTTACTTATCCTGGGGGTGCTACAACATTTTCTGGTTGTGCACCTTCAGTAACACCAGTAAATACAACGCCAGTTAGTGCTTGTGGTGTATCAAATTATTTATGGACGGTTTTAGATGCTTTTGGAAATACTGCTCCAGGTGGTAGTTTTAGTATCAGCAATCCTACAGCTGCAACACCTACCATAACCATTAATGCAGCAGGAAATTTTCAAATAAGGCTTTGTGCTACAAATTCTTGTAATATAACATCTTGTGCAACTTTGCCTATAACATCTTTTGGAACAGCCAACGTAAGTTTTCCATCACGTATTCAACGATACTGTAGTAATGGAGCAACAATTAATTTTCAAACGAATACTTTACATACCCCAACTTACCAAAGTGCATTTGGTAGTAGCGAGGCTTTTACTTGGTCAGTCACTCCAAGAACTTCTGGTACATTTTCTTTTGTTGGTGGAACAACTTCTACGGATCGTTTTCCTCAAATTCAGTTTAATGGATACGATAGTTTTTTAGTAAAAGTAGTTTATCAAAACAATTGTAACCCTAGAGCAGATTCTCAATACATAGTTTTTAATGAACCAGTTACTGCTTTTGCAGGTAATGATGTAAGTGTTTGTTTTAGCGATAATAATATTTTGTTGAGTAATGCTACATCAACTGGGCCAATTGGAACAATAAATTGGACAAGATTGCCTAGTAGCAATGGTACTTTTAATAATGCTAGTAATTTAAATCCAACTTATACTTTTGGAGCTACAGAAAAAACTGCAGGTTTTGTAAATTTAAGATTGCAAATTACTCCTATTGCCCCAACTGCTTGTCCAAGTGTAAGTGACACTATTAGAATAACTATTCACCCACGAAACTTTAAGTCTAATGATTCTTTAAGAATTTGTAGTGGAACAACTTTAAATTACACTCCCACAAGTAGTGTAATTGGTAGCACATTTGCATATACTTCATCCGTTTTATTTGGCACAGTTACAGGAAATACTCCTGCTGGTAATGGAAATATTACTGATAACCTAGTATGTACAACACCTGCAAATGATAGTGCAATTGTTCTTTACACCATTACACCAACAGCAAATGGTTGTCCTGGTGAAACTTATACTTTCAAGGTTACTGTTTACCCAATACCAACTATAACAGCCAATCCTCTTGCTCAAACTATTTGTAGTTTTAATCCCACCAATATTGGATTAACTAGTAATGTGCCATATGCTTTATATAGTTGGACAGCAACACCAAGCAATGTTAGTGTAACAGGTTTTAGTAATCAATCTAACCAAAACGTAACTGCTTTGCAGCAAGTATTAAGTAATACATCACTTGTAAATCAAACAGTAACTTATGCTATTAGTGCTATTGGTAGAAATGGATGTAATAGTGGAATTCAGAATGTAGTAATTACTGTAACTCCAGGACCATCAGTTGCGGTTGCTGGTAGAGATACAATTTTGTGTAGTACCTCAACTTATACCTTAACAGGTAATGTACCAGTTAGTGGAACACCATCTTGGAGCCAAATAGGAACAACTCCAAATATAGCAACAGGATTACCTACAAACACCGCAACAGTAAATTTGAGTGGATTAACCACAGGAACTTATAGTTTTGAATATAGAATTAATGCCACTGCTGGTGGATGTCCATCTACTCAAGATACAATAAATGTAACTATAAGACCAACTATAACAGTAGCTAATGCTGGTGCCGATACAACCATTTGTGAATATGATGAAGCACTGAGTAGAACCATAAATTTGAGAGGTAGTTTTGATGGGTCAAGAAGTTTTGAAACTGGTAGATGGACTATAACATCACAACCACCATCTTCAACAGCTTTGTTTAGTAACAATACAAATCCTAACGCTACTTTTAATTTCAATAAAGTAGGTACTTATGTCATAAGATGGACAATATCTAACGACGTAAATTGTACTCCATCTTTTAGTGAACGTACAATTAGAGTATTCCCAGTAACTGCAAGAGGATTAATTACAGCTACAAGTTTTGAAGTTTGTAGAAATAGTAACGTGAATGTTAACTTAATAAACTTTACAGGTAACATTTTAAAGTGGCAAGTAAATCCAAAGCCATTAAGTGATAATGTTTTTATTGATTCATTAGTAACTGCAAGTACCATTGCCATTAATAATGTTCAAGATACTTTTCAAATTAGAGCCATAGTTCAAAGTTTGGGAGCAGCTTTTGGTTGCAGTGTTACCGATACTGCTACTATAAGAACAATTAATGTAGCACCACCTGCTGTTGCAGGAAACCTCGGTGCTGATACAACCATTTGTAGTACTACAAATACTGGTAATATTTTTGTAAATGGAAATAATGGAACTGTAACTAAATGGATTTGGAGTACAACAGGCTCGGCTGGTCCTTATACTGCTGGATCTTTTTTTGGTGGAAGTCCTTTTTCGTTTACAAATATTGCACAAACAAGATGGTACAAAGCAATTGTTGTAAGTGGAGCTTGCCCAGAAGATACCACTGCTGCTAAGCAAGTAACTATTGCCACTAATACAGATGTTGCATTTGCAGGAAGAGATACAATTTTGTGTAATCAAACTACTTATACTTTAGTGGGTAATACACCAAGTGGTGGTACTACAACTTGGACCCAAATTGCTGGAAATGGTGTTACAGGTTTGCCTGTAAATACACCAACTGCAGGTATTGGAGGAATAATTGCTAATGGTGGTGTAATGAGTTTTAGATATGTAGTAGCCAATGGAATTTGCCCAGCAACTGATGATACAGTAAGTGTTCGTTCTTTGCCAATAATTGTTAATCAAATATTAAATGCACCACTTACAATTTGTAGTGGACAATCTACTACAGTTTTAGGTATTGCACCAAGTGGAGGTTTAGGAAGTGGCTACACCTATCAATGGGATAGTAGTTTTAATAATATAACTTTTACACCAATTGTGGGGCAAACCAATCCTGATTTAACTTTTAGTCCTTCTACTTCTGTATATGTTCGTAGAAGGGTATTTTCTTCTAATTGTGAATTGGCTAGCAATTCTGTTTTAGTTACAGTTTTAGCACCAATTAGTAATAATACAATTGCACCAAATCAAGGTATTTGTACAGGAACAACGCCTGCCACAATTGTAGGTAGTACACCAAGTGGTGGTGGTGGGGTATATATCTATCAATGGCAAGTATTTAATGGTGTAAGTTTTGTAAACATTAGTGGTGCTGGTAACAAAGATTTTACTCCTGGTTCATTAACTGATACACAATATTATAGAAGAATTGTAACAACAAACTTATGTACAGGTTTACAAGCTAGCGTAAGTAATATTGATACAATTAATGTTTATGAAGATGCGAGAGCCTTGTTTACTAGTAAGTTCACTATTGCATGTCCTCCATTTAATTTAGATACTGTAATCACAAACATACACTACGCTCCGGGAAATGGAATTTATAGATGGGATACTAGTGGAGTTTTCTTGGCTAATGGTCAAAACTTTCCATCTTTAATAAAAAATACTGGTCCAGATAGTGTTCAAATTAAACTAAAAGTGTTTAGTCCTTATGGCTGTAAGGCTGATAGTATGAGTTTGAAAATTTTAGTTCAACCTCGGCCACAACCAAATATTTCACTAGCATCTACAACTGTTTGTGCACCTGGTCCTGTTGCATTTACAAATGCTACACCTTTTGCTAATTTATTTACGTACAAATGGGAGTTTAGAAACGGTGGTGTAAATCAAACTTTTTTTGGTGCAAATCCACCTAGTCAAAATTTTGTTGCAGGAAATTTTAGAGATAGTATTTATAGAATTACACTCACAGCCTACTCTGCTTGTGATAGTGTTAAAAAAGATACATTTTTAACTGTTCGAACAGCTCCTAAAGCTGTTTTCGTACCAGATAGAACATTTGGATGCTCTCCTGCAACTATAAATTACTCAAACCTTTCGTTTGGTAACAATATTACTTATCAATGGTATTTCGATAGTATTCCACCAAATGCACATATTCCTAATTTAATTACAACTATAAAAAATAACCAGTCATTCACTTACATCACTGGATTTAGAGATACTATTTATGCTAGATTAAGAGTAAGCAATGAATGTGGTGCTGATAGTCAACGACATGTAATTTTAGTTGATCCAAATTCAATAGCTTTAAATGTGGTTGTACCAGGTGGACAAAATTTTGGCTGCTCACCTCTAACAGTAAATTTCCAAAACAATTCAATTGGGGGCAATAATTATTTTTGGAATTATAATGATGGTACCCCACCAGTTACAAGAACAACCACACAAGGTGTAGAAGTTGTACCTTACACTTTTAATAATCCAGGTTCATATAGTGTGAGCATAAGGGCTAGTAATAGCTGCAACGACACTACAATTACTAGATTAATTAGAGTATTTGGCACCCCAAAACCTAGTTTTAGTGCATCAGCTACCACAGTTTGTATAGGTGATACTATTAGCTTTACAAATAATACAGACACTGCAACTACTTATGTTTGGAAATTTGGCGACAACACTACAAGTGTTTTAACTAATCCTAAAAAAAGATATACTGTTGCTGGTAATTATACAGTTTGGTTAATTGCTACAAGATTACATGGTGCTCCAGGTGGGGCATGTATAGATAGTATAAGTTTACCAATTACTATAACAGCAACACAACCAGCTAGTGTAACAACTAGTGGTAATATTAGTAGTTGTAAGCCATTTACAGTTCAGTTTACAAATAATACGTTACCAAACAATGGTGTTACCTGGATTTGGGGTGATGGAAGTTTACCAAATGGTGTAGGAAATAATGTATCACATACTTATCAAGATACAGGTACATATAATGCACAAGTTAGTGTTTTGGGTTTGGGGGGTTGTACTTATGTAAATACTCAGGTTATACGAGTGAATGGTCCTTCAGGAACTTGGACCTACGATAATGGCTTTATTTGCAACACTTCACCTGTTCGCTTCCAAGTTACTGGTGTAAGCTACGATTCTTTGAAGTTTAATTTTGGAAATAATGATTCTTTAACTACAAGGAATTCCACAATATTCTATACTTATCCTCAAGGTGGTAATTTTATACCTACAGTTACATTAATTGCTGGTGGTGGAACTTGTATATTCAAATTACAAGGTATTGATACCATTAAAGTAAATAAAGTAAAAGCTGGATTTAGAAGTAATAGCATCACCACATGTGGAACAACAACAGTTAATTTTACAGACACTTCAAGAACTGATTTTGGAATTCAAAACTGGACTTGGGATTTTGGTGATGGTTCTCCTACATCATCGCTTCAAAACCCAACAAAAACATATACTTCCACCGGAAATTACACTATCAAATTTTTTGTAACTAGTAGGGGAGGTTGTTTAGATTCAGCTATTGTTCCTATTTATGTAAAAGTAAATGACATACCTGTAATTACTTCAATTTCAAGAGTTGATACAGCTTGCAGTAATCAGTTAATTCAGTATCGTGGATTTGTAACAGCTATAGATTCAATTCCTCCTACTAATTATGTTTGGAATTTTGGTAATGGTGCAAGTGCTTTAGGCATTCAAGCTACAAATACATTTAGCGTAGGTATTTATGTAGATACTTTTACTGTAACTACCATAAATGGTTGTAGGGCAAGGCTTACAAAACGTTTGGTAATAAATCCTACACCAATTGTTACAATTTCTCCAGCTGGTAGTCAAGTATTGTGTAGAGGTAATTCTATAAATCTAACTGCAAATGGTGCAAATAGTTATTCTTGGTCACCAATTAACAATTTAAGTTGTACACTTTGTCCAAATCCACAAGCAAGTCCTTTAGTATCTACACAATATGTGGTTACAGGTACTACAACATTAGGATGTAGTAGTACAGATACAATAAGTATCACTGTTCCACAACCATTTACAATTACTACCCTGCCTAATGATAGTATTTGTATTGGTCAGCATACATTCTTAGGTGTAAGTGGAGCAAACAATTACTTGTGGAGCCCAGCTACAGATTTATCAAGCATTACTTCTCCTAACCCACGTGCAGAGCCAAAAGTTACTACAACATATCAAGTTATTGGTTACGATGCTTTTAATTGTTTTACAGATACTGCTTTTGTGAATATAGGTGTTGGTCAATATCCAATTGTAAACATAGGTAGAGATACAATTTATTCCACAGGTACTCAAATTCCACTAGCACCTTCTGTATTAAATGGACCAATAAGAACTTGGTTGTGGAGGCCAGCAACTGATTTAAGTTGTAACAATTGTGCTGCTCCAATTGCAACTATTAAAGACAATATTTGCTACAATGTAACAGCTACCAATATTTATGGTTGTGCAGGTAGCGATACTATTTGTGTAAGAGCTTTTTGTGAAAATAGCCAAGTATTTATTCCAAATGCATTTAGCCCTGATGGTGACGGTATAAACGATGTTTTAATGGTGCGTGGTACTGGTGTAAGAAGTGTAAAATCGTTTAGAGTATTTAATAGATGGGGTCAAGTGGTTTTTGATAGAGCCAATTTTGCACCTAACGATAGAAATTTTGGTTGGGATGGAAAAATTAAAGGCTCTATAGCACCAGTTGAAGTATATGTATATACTTGCGATGTAATTTGTGATAATGGAACACCTTTTACTTACAAAGGAAATGTTGCACTAATAAGATAAAAATTTTAATATCATACATTGCAACGTTTTGTTTGCAATGTATGTTTACATTATAAGAAAGAATTTGGGTATGAAAAAATTGATTGTTGTTTTGATGATAATAGTTACTGCAAAACAGAACTATGCACAAGACCTTACTTTTTCTCAGTTTTATGAGCAACCATTGCTAAGAAATCCTGCATTGGCAGGCGTTTTTGATGGAGATGTACGTGTAAAAGCTACTTTTAGAAATCAATGGAATGCGGTAACTGTACCTTTTCAAACTGGTGCATTAAGTGGCGAATTAAAAATGCCAATAAAAAATGCAGCTAATGATTGGATAACTATTGGTATGCAAATTACACATGATGTTGCTGGTGATGCAAGATTAAAACGTACATCGATACAACCAGCTATAAACTATCATAAAAATTTGGGGGACGAAAATTATTTGTCAGTTGCATTTATGGGTGGTCCTGTAAACACTCAATTCGATCCTACAAGATTAAAATGGGATGATCAATTTGTTGCAGGAAGTTACAATCCAGCAAACCCAACAGCTCAGGTATTTAACAACACAGGATATACTTATTGGGATGCAAGTGTAGGATTAACTTATACGGGTGTTTTAAGTGAAGAAACTAGATTTTATGCAGGTGCTGCATTGTATCATTTTAATAATCCTAAACTAAATTTTTACTCAAACAATGGACAGTTTAGTGTGCTAGGAAGAAAATATGTTGTAAATGCAGGATTAACTACAAGAACAAGCGATAACAATAAAATTCAAGTGTATGCCGACTATTTTAATCAGTCTGGTGCAAGTCAATTTTTAGGTGGCTTTTTATATGGAATTGAGTTTGTGAATAGATACGAAGACAATAAAACAGTAAACCTAAACTTAGGAGCATTTTTTAGATGGAACGACGCTTTAATACCAGTAATAAATTTTGATTTTTACGATTTTACTTTTGGTTTGAGTTATGATGTAAATGTTTCTCGCCTTAAAGCTGCTTCACAAATGCAAGGTGGTTTTGAGTTAAGTGCTACCTATAGAGCATCATTAAATAGAAGGTCAAACTTTAGTGACGCTGTAAGATGTGTAAGATTTTAACCTAATTTGTTTTCTTAAAATAACGCCCTCAGTATTTTACCAATTTCTTTAAGAATTTACGCTATATGCTACTGTGTTTTGTAGTGTAAAGGTTACTTCAAAAAAATAACCACAACCAATTATTCAATTATATACTTTTGCTAAAATTTATTAATAAAAACAATTTGTAGTGCACAATGACCAATAGCTACCAATCGCTAGTAAAACAAACCTTTCATTTTCCGCAAGAAGGGTTTGCTTTAAACGACAATGATTTCTTAGAGTTTAATGGAATTGATTTGCAAGCCTTAATTGCCAAACATGGTACACCACTTAAAGTATCTTATTTGCCAAAAATTGGTAAACAAATAAACAAGGCAAAAACTTTGTTTGCAAACGCATTTAAAAAACATAAATACGAAGGAAGTTATAACTATTGTTATTGTACAAAAAGCTCCCATTTTAGTTTTGTTGTAGAAGAAGCTTTAAAGCACGATATAAATATTGAAACCAGTTTTGCATACGATTTAGACATTGTAAATCAGCTCTACAAAAAAAGAAAAATTACAAAAGATACTCATATAATTTGCAATGGATTTAAACAGCGAAATTATACTAGTAGAATTAATAAACTTTTTGCCGAAGGATTTAAAAATGTAATACCAGTTTTAGATAATAAAGAAGAATTAAAAGCTTACAGAAAAAGTCCAAAAGGGCCATTTAAAATTGGCATTAGAGTAGCAGCAGAAGAAGAACCAAATTTTCCTTTTTACACCTCACGTTTAGGAATAAGAGCTAAAGATATTTTAGAATTTTATGTAGATGAAATTGAAGGATATGAAGATAAATTTCAACTAAAAATGCTGCATATTTTCTTGAATAAAGGTATTAAAGACGATATTTATTATTGGAGTGAGTTAAATAAAATTATAAACCTTTACTGCCAATTAAAAAAGATTTGCCCTGAGCTTGATAGTATAAATATTGGTGGTGGATTTCCTATAAAACACAGCCTTGGATTCGACTACGATTATCAATTTATGATAAACGAAATTGTGGGCAACATTAAAAAAACTTGTGCAAAAGCTAAAGTTCCCATGCCACACATTTTTACAGAATTTGGTAGCTTTACAGTAGGAGAAAGTATGGCACATATTTATAGTGTACTAGCAGAAAAACAGCAAAACGATAGAGAAACTTGGTACATGATAGATAGTAGTTTTATAACTACTTTGCCCGATACTTGGGGCATTGGTGAAAAGTTTTTAATGCTACCAATAAATAAATGGAATAATGAATATCAACGTGTGGTTTTAGGAGGAATTACTTGCGATAGCCACGATTATTACGATAGTGAGGAACATATAAATGAAGTGTTTTTGCCCAAAACAAAACATAAGAATGATAATGACCCTGATAATAAAGAACCACTTTACATTGGATTTTTTCATACAGGAGCCTATCAAGATCAGATAAGTGGATATGGTGGTATAAAACATTGCTTAATTCCAAGCCCTAAACATGTAATTGTTGAATTCGATAAAAATGGAAAATTGGAAGATTGGGTATATGCCAAAGAGCAAACATCCGCTAGTATGCTTAAAATTTTGGGGTACTTAAGGTAAATTGATAATTTGAGAATTTGAAAATTCGTCAAACTGTTTTTATAATTTTATTTATTAATTGCTTTTTTAAATTATTTCTTAGTAATGCTATTTATATTGAGCAATCAACTTCTAATTTACAAATTTTCAAACTTTCTCATTTTCATATTATAAACAAAACATGCGTTACTCTCAACAAATAGGAATTTTAGCAGCTTTAGGTGTAATGCTTAGTTGCCTTTTGCCTTGGATTGAATTGCCAAATTCTACATTGGTTTTAAATGGTTTTAATGGAAAAGTAACTGATAAACTAACTTTTGGTAGTCAGTACAAAGGGCACTATTTTTTTTGTGTAATTTGTATAGCTTGCTTTGCTGTAAGTAAAATATTTGCCAAACGATTTAATATGTTTTTTGCATTGCTTAATTTATCATGGGCAATAAAAAACTTTATTTTATTTAGATTGTGTAGACCAGAATGCCCCTCAACTAAATATGGTTTGTATTTGCTAGTTTTCTTTTCAGCAACAATGCTAGTGATGAGTTTATTACCAAAAATGGACATAAAAAAAGCCTAAGTCATATACCAAAGCTTTTTATAAATTACAATTTACATCTCATTTATTTCATCAGCAATTTGTTGCATAGGCATATTATTCTCAGGGTGTGCAATAGCATCAAGCTCTTGTTGAACAATTCTTAAAATTCTTGCCGCATAGCGTGCATGCCATAGTTGGCGTTCTTCTGCTTGTTCATCTGTTGGCACAAAACTTTCAATTTCTTGCTGGTTAAGAATCCCTTTACTTTCAAGCAATCGTTCAATCGTGTCCATTCGTTCTCTTACAACAGCTACTTCAGTAGCAATTGCCATGGCAATATTAAAAACCCTTTCTGTTTCTGCACTTTCATAAAAATATGGCCTTGCACCTTTGCTTTTATCGCCTGCCATGGTAATATCATTAATTACACTAGCATCCCCAATTTGTGTATCTGTATTTTGCATGCCACCTGCATGGCTACTACTAAGCTCTGTATTATTATTCATAAATTATTTAATTAAAATTACATGTGTCCTACTTCTTTTGGGATATCATAAAATGTAGGGTGCCTATACACTTTGTCGTTACTTGGTTCATAAAAATTTTCAGCATCATCAGGGTTACTAGCAATAATATGTTTACTTTCTACAACCCAAATGCTGATGCCTTCCATTCTTCTTGTGTAAACATCTCTTGCATTTTCAATAGCCATAGCAGCATCGGCTGCATGTAAACTGCCCATATGTTTATGGTCAAGACCTTGCTTGCTTCTTACAAACACTTCCCACAAAGGCCATTCGTTTTGAATGGTTTCTATTGGTGAATTATCTTTTTGATTTTCGTTGCTACTTGCTCCAGCAATCGAATCATAATCTCCGTAGTATTTTTTTTGTATAAAGTTGATATTCATGATTTTTGTTTTGATTTATTGTATCTGCCAATTTCTTTAAGCCAGTTATTAAATTGTTTTGCTAATTTTCAAGTGCATTGTTTATAAATTGTATTAATGGATGTAAAGCTTTAAAATGCGTTTCAATTGTTTTTTCTACATTTTTATCAAGTACATTTTCAGTAGTTAGGGGCACTGTGGCAACAAAACATTTAAGTTTTAAAAATTCAATGGCAGGGTTACTATCTTCGTATCCTTTTGGAGGTCTTGAAAGTTTATATTCTTTACTTTCTTCTAGCTTTTTGTAAATGGTTGCAAAATTTTTGGCTTTTAAAATTTTATTAAAGTCGGTAAAATTATAATCAATTTCTTGACGTATTTTTTTTAAATCATCCCCCATAGGCATATAAAAACCTCCACCAACAAAACAAGCATTGGGTTGTAAATGAAAATAATAACCAGCTGTATTTATTTTTTTTCCACCCTTTGCAATGCTCATGCCCATATTGTTTTTGTAGGGATCTTTATTTTTACTAAATCGTACATCTCTATTAATTCTAAATACACAATTTTTAGGTTCAAGGTGTGCTATACTTTCGTCCCATTTGCCAACTTTTAATAGTATATTTTGGGTAAGTTGCAAAAAATCTTGCTTTGCAGCTTCATACATTTTTCTATTAGCTTCGAACCATTCTTTATTGTTGTTTTTTGAAAGTTTTTCCAAAAAAGTTAAAGTATTAGGCGTTAAAGGCATTGCAATTAATTAAAGAGTAAAAGTAAAGATAGATTGAATTGCACATTGCAGTAAATTAATTTTTTTGATAGATGGATAAAATTTTCCACCAATAATAAACGGATAGCTTATACATTTTTTGTAAAACCTTACATTTGCCACACAAAAAATATAAATTTAAAAATATGAGTACAGTTAAAGTGGCCATTAATGGTTTTGGAAGAATTGGACGTTTGGTTTTTCGCCAAATTTATAATATGCAAGGTATAGATGTTGTAGCTATTAATGACCTAACTAGTCCTGCGGTTTTAGCTCATTTATTAAAATACGATAGTGCTCAAGGACGTTTTAACCAAGAAGTTACAGCAACAGAAAACAGCATTGTTGTAAACGGGCATGAAGTTAAAATTTATGCACAAAAAGATCCTGCACAAATTCCTTGGGGAAGCCATGATGTAGATGTGGTAATTGAAAGCACAGGATTTTTTACAGATAAAGATAAAGCCCAAGCACATATAACTGCTGGAGCAAAACGTGTAGTAATTAGTGCACCTGCAACTGGCGATTTAAAAACAGTTGTATTTAATGTTAATCATGCTATTTTAGATGGTAGCGAAACTATTATTAGTTGTGCTAGTTGTACAACCAATTGTTTAGCTCCAATGGCAAAAGCATTGAATGATGCATTTACTATTAAAGCTGGAAGCATGACAACTATTCACGCTTATACCAACGATCAAAATACTTTAGATGCTCCACATCCAAAAGGAGATTTAAGAAGAGCAAGAGCTGCTGCTGCTAATATTGTACCAAATAGTACTGGTGCTGCAAAAGCTATAGGTTTGGTTTTGCCTGAGTTAAAAGGTAAATTAGATGGTGGTGCACAACGTGTACCAACTATTACAGGAAGTGTTACTGAGTTAGTTGCACTTTGCGAAAAGAAAACATCTATCGAAGAGGTAAATGCTGTAATGAAAGCTGCTAGCAACGAAAGCTTTGGATACACAAATGAAGAGCTTGTAAGTACCGATATCATTGGTATTGCTTATGGTAGCTTATTTGATGCAACACAAACAAAAGTAGTTACAGTTGGTGATGCTCAATTAGTAAAAGTAGTAAGCTGGTACGATAACGAAATGAGCTATGTAAGCCAATTAGTAAGAACTGTAAACTATTTTGCAGGATTAATTTCTTA
>JBMLOQ010000117.1:0-29402 GCA_049242885.1 Chitinophagaceae bacterium | reverse complement strand
TATATTTTTGGACAAAAAATTGGCAACAATCCATTTGCTTTATTGCGTAATGAGCTAGATGCCCCAATGCTTTTTCAAAACCCCGATTATTTAAATTTTCCTAAAATTTATGAGGGTAACGATTTAAATGCTTTGCTACAAAACTATTGGATGGTTATTCACCCACCAGTTTTATTTTTAGGCTTTAGTAGCGTAATAATACCTTTTGCTTTTGCATATGCAGGATTAGTAAACAAAGACCATAGTTGGACCAAAGCTGCTTTACCTTGGGCTGGTTTTAGTGCTGCTGTTTTAGGTTTAGGTATTATGATGGGGGCTGCTTGGGCTTACGAAAGTTTAAGTTTTGGTGGTTATTGGGCTTGGGATCCTGTAGAAAATGCAAGCCTTGTGCCTTGGATTACACTTGTAGCAGGCTTACATTGTAATCTAATTTTCAAAAGCAGTGGTTATAGCTTAAAAAGTGCCTATTTTTTTTACATCATCAGCTTTGTATTAATTCTATATTCTACTTTTTTAACACGTAGTGGTATTTTGGGTGATACTAGTGTACATGCTTTTACTGGTGCAGATATGACAGCTCAATTGTTTTTGTATGTAAACTTATTTGTTTGGTTTATTCCAATTCTAACAACATCTACCAAAAAAAATAAAATCATTTACACAGGCTTATTAGTTGCCACATCGGCCATTAGTATTTTTTGGCCAATAGCTGCATTAATAAGTGTGCTTGCTGGTTTTGTTGCAATAGCCATTTCGCTAAACGAACAACATTTTCCTTCTACAAAAAACAAAGAAGAAGAAACTTATAGTCGTGAGTTTTGGATGTTTGTTGGTAGTTTAGTTTTGTTTTTATCGGCTATGATAATTTCTGTAAAAACCAGTGTGCCCGTTTTTAATAAACTGTTTGGAACAAAAATTGCACCCCCAGAAGATCCAGAGTTTGCTCACAACCAAGTACAAGTTTTTGTAGCATTAATTATTGGTATTTTAACCGCCATTACTCAGTTTTTAAAATACAAAAGCACCAATACAAAAGCTTTTTATAAAAACATACTTGTACCAACTGTAATTGCTTTAGTTATAAGTGCTTGCATTAGTTTGTTTGGTAATGTAAACTACGACAAGTTTGGCTATGGATTTTTGGCCGCTATTCATTTGGCCATTTTTGCTAGCGTTTATGCTGTGGTTGCCAATGCATTTTATATAGTAGATAATTTAAAAGGGAAAATTAAAAATGCTGGTGCAAGTATTGCCCACATAGGTTTTGGCTTGGTTTTGCTTGGAATTTTAATTTCTTCATCTAAAAAAGCTGTATTAAGTTGGAATACAACTGGTATTGCTATTTTTAAGAAAAGCAAACAAGAAGATCCTGCCGAAAATATTACCTTGTTTAAGGGTGTAAGAACCGACATGAAAACCCATCATGTAACCTACCAAACAGACAGTTTTAATGCTAAAGACAAGAAAAAATATTTCAAATTATTATTTGAAGACAAAGCTACTAACGAAAAGTTTTTCCTTTATCCAGATGCATTAAAAGCCAATAAAGGACAAGAGGGTTATAGTTTTAATCCAGACAAAAAACACTATTGGCACAAAGATATTTTTGTATATGTAACATCATTCATAGAAAATAAAATTGCAGATACTATTGCATATAAAAATGCTAATATTAAAGTGGGTGATACCATTTTTTATGGAAATGGGCAGTTGGTTTTAGAAGCAGTAAATAAAGATGCTGCATTACTAAAAAAGAAACTGCCAACTGCCGAAGCAGGTATGTTTTTACAATTAAAAGTAATTAATAAAGAGAAAAAACAGTTTAGCATTTTACCTGGTGTAGGCATTACAAAACAAGGCATTGAGAGTTTGCCTGATACTTTAATTAGCCAAGCAATGACCATTAAGTTTAATAAAATTGTGGACGAAGCCAATGGAACTTTTGAAATTGGCATTAAAGAAAGTGATCCTTTGCCTGAATTAATTACTTTGAAAGTGTACAATTTCCCTATGATTAATATATTGTGGATAGGCATTATAGTTATGGTTTTTGGATTTTTAATGAGTGCTTGGAAAAGGGGGTTTTCTCAGAAATAATTAACTAAATATACAATTTAAAAGTCGGGCTTAATAAGTGCCGACTTTTTTTATTAAAACCGTTGTACAATTAAGAAAAACTAGTAAGAATTTCAATTAATTCTTTGCAAAAAATCTATTTATTATTTGTTTCATAGTTACTTCGTGTAAAATGGAAGTTTTATCTAACTATAATCTTAAAAACCTAAACACATTTGGTGTAAACTGCGTTGCTACTTACTTTGTAGAATGCAACAATTTAGAAACGTTATCCTCCATTATTAAAAGCACCATTTTTAAAGAAAATAAACATCTCATAATTGGTGGTGGAAGTAATATATTGTTTACTCAAAATTTTGATGGCTTAGTTATAAAAAATAGGATTGTAGGGATTGAAATATTCGAAGAAAATGAGATTGAAATTACTTTAAAAGTTGGAGCAGGAGAAGAATGGAATAGTTTGGTAAATTATTGTGTTGGCCATAATTATGGAGGAATTGAAAACCTAAGTTTAATTCCTGGATGTGTGGGTGCTGCACCTATACAAAATATTGGTGCTTATGGCGTTGAAATTAGCAATGTTTTATGTAAAGTAGAAGGAATTGATATTGATACAAATACACTAAAAACACTTACAAAACAAGCTTGTAAACTAGGATATAGAGATAGTATTTTTAAAAACGAGCTTAAGGGCAAGTTTATTATTACATCAATCTATATTAAACTACAAAAAAATCCTACAATCAATGTAAGTTATGGTGATGTTGCTAAAAAATTAAGTCATATACCAATTTCAAAAATTAGCATAAAAGATGTTAGTGAAAGCATATCTTCTATAAGAACTGAAAAATTACCCAACCCAAAAGAGTATGGCAACGCTGGTAGTTTTTTTAAAAATGTTGTAGTTTCCAAACCTTTTTTTTACAACTTGCAAATTAAACATCCAACAATTCCAAATTATATTGTAGAAGATGGTGTTAAAATTCCTACAGCTTGGTTAATTGAGCAATGTGGGTTTAAAGGGTTGCAAATAGGCAATGTGGGTTGCTACAAAAATCAACCATTAGTTATTGTAAACTATGGCAATGCATCTGGTAAAGAAATTTTAGATTATTCAACAAAAGTTATAGAAGCTGTAAACCAAAATTTTGGTATCACACTAGAAAGAGAGGTTAATGTAGTTTAAAGTTTAGCTTTATTGATTTTTATGCAATGTAAACTGCACTATTACCAAAGAAAACTACATTTCTATTTTCAAAGTGTTGGCCATATTCATCGTTTTTTCAAGCCCAATAAACGCAAATGATTCTATAATAGGCAAAGTTTCTTTTATTTTTTTTTGTACAATAGGTACCTCATTTTTGTCCCACTTACCTAGCACAAACTCTGCTTGCATGCCTTTTGGAAAATTATTTCCTATTCCAAATCTTAACCTTGGATAAGTATTTGTACCTAAAGTTGCTTCTATATCCCTCAATCCATTATGCCCACCATGTGATCCACTTCCTCTTAATCTTATGGCATTAATTGGCAAAGCCAATTCATCTACAATTGTTAGTGTATTTTCTATATTTATATTCTCTTTTAATTGCCAATATTTAAATGCCTTTCCACTAAGGTTCATATAAGTGGTAGGCAATATGCAAATAAAAGTTTTGCCCTTAACTTTTACTTCTGCCACATGTGCTAGCCTATCTTGCTTAAAAAAACCACCATGCTTGTGTACAAAAGCACCTACAACATCAAAACCAATATTGTGCCTTGTATTGGCATACTCGGTACCAATATTTCCCAATCCTACTAATAAAAACTTGTGCATAATTGTAAAAGTGGGCAAACCTACAAAAACAGTTTATTATTTGAGTAAATAATAAAAACCATTGTTCTACAACTTAGTTTTTTAAAGAAATGATGTGCTTACATTTGCAACGTTTTTAATTTAAAAATTTCTATAAAATTAATTAGTGCATCTACAAATTGGCTAATTAGCAAATTAAAAGTATGAACCTTTTTCAACAACAAAACACTGAATTTCAACGCAGACATATTGGTCCAAATGCAACTGCAACAAAAGAAATGTTACAAACCATAGGAGTAGATAGTTTGGAAACATTAATAAACCAAACTGTTCCTGCAACCATTCGTATGCAACAAGAAATTGCAATACCTGCAGCAATTAGTGAGTTTGACTACTTAACAGAGTTAAAAAAAGTTGCGGCAAAAAATAAAGTGTTTAGAAGTTATATTGGACAAGGTTATTACAATACCATTACACCAAGTGTAATTTTAAGAAATATCTTCGAAAATCCAGGATGGTACACACAATACACTCCTTATCAAGCAGAGATTGCCCAGGGTAGATTAGAAAGTTTACTCAACTTTCAAACTATGGTTAGCGATCTTACTGGTTTGCCATTGGCAAATGCAAGTTTACTAGACGAAGCAACAGCTGCTGCAGAGGCTATGGCTATGATTTATAATCATAATCACAAAGATGGAAGAAATAAATTTTTTATTGATGAAAACACTTTTCCTCAAACAATTGATGTTTTAAAAACACGTGCAACACCAATTGGAGTTGAATTGGTTTTTGGTAATTATCAACAAGCCAGTTTTGATGAAAATTATTTTGGTGCTTTAGTGCAATATCCAAACTGCAAAGGCAGTATCGAAGATTATAGAAGTTTTATAAATAAAGTACACGAAGTTGGTGGATTAGTAGTAATGGCTACAGATTTACTTGCTCTTACTTTACTTACCAGTTGTGGCGAATTGGGTGCTGATGTGGCTGTTGGTAATGCTCAACGTTTTGGTGTTCCAATGGGTTTTGGTGGACCACATGCTGCATTTTTTGCAACTAAAGAAGAGTTTAAGCGTGGTATTCCTGGTAGAATTATAGGTGTAAGTATTGATGCACAAGGTAACAGAGCCTTACGAATGGCTTTGCAAACAAGAGAGCAACACATAAAAAGAGAAAAAGCTACAAGCAATATTTGTACAGCCCAAGCATTGTTGGCCAACATGGCTGCTATGTATGCAGTGTATCATGGTGCAGAGGGTTTAAAAAATATTGGCACTAGAGTTTCTTTATTGGCACACACTTTAAGCAATAGTTTAAAAGAGTTGGGCTTTACTATTCTACATAACAACTTTTTTGACACCATTACAGTAGTTGCTGATGTTGCTGCTATAAAGCCTTTAGCAGAAGCTCAGGAAATGAATTTTAATTACAATTATAAAGGTGTAGTTTGTATAAGTTTGGATGAAACCACTTCACAAAAAGATGTTTTAGATATTGTTTATGTTTTTGCCCAAAGCTTGGGGAAAGATGAAGCCGAAATTGAATTTTCAAGCGATACTGTATTAAATAATATACCAACATTTGCAACACGAACTTCACTGTATTTGCAACATCCAGTTTTTAATACCCATCATAGCGAAAGCCAAATGATGCGTTATATAAAATTACTAGAAAACAAAGATTTGTCTTTAAATACTAGTATGATTAGCTTAGGTAGTTGCACCATGAAACTAAATGCAGCAACCGAAATGATGCCTGTTAGTTGGCCAGAGTTTGGTGGAATACATCCATTTGCACCAACTACTCAAACATTAGGCTACCAACAAATTTTGGACGAACTAAACCAATATTTATGTAAAGCAACTGCTTTTGATGCTTGTAGTTTACAACCAAATAGTGGAGCACAAGGGGAGTATGCTGGATTATTAACTATTATGGCTTATCATTTTGCCAATGGAAATAATCATAGAAATGTAGCATTAATTCCACAAAGTGCACATGGTACAAATCCAGCTAGTGCTGTTATGGCTGGAATGAAAGTGGTAGTTGTTAAAAACAACGAAGATGGAACAATAAACTTTGAAGATTTAAAGGCTAAAGCTGAACAATATAAAGACACCTTAGGGGCACTTATGGTTACATACCCTAGCACCTATGGTGTTTTTGAAGAAAACATTAAAGAAATCTGTGGTCTTATTCATGAAAATGGTGGGCAAGTTTATATGGACGGTGCCAACATGAACGCTCAGGTTGGACTTACAGCTCCTGGCTTAATTGATGCAGATGTTTGTCACTTAAATTTACATAAAACGTTTGCAATTCCTCATGGAGGAGGAGGCCCTGGCATGGGACCAATTTGCGTAAAACAACATTTAGCACCTTATCTACCTGGTCATACAAATCTTAAAGATTCTGCTAATAGTGCTGTTTCTGCTGCTCCTTATGGATCAGCATCAATACTTTTAATTAGCTATGCTTATATAAAAATGTTGGGGTATGATGGTATAAGAATGGCTACAGAATATGCTATTGTAAACGCCAATTATATGAAAGCAAGATTAGAAAAGTATTATAGCATTTTATATACTGGAAAAAATGGTCACTGTGCACATGAGTTTATAGTAGATTTAAGACCATTTAAACAATCTTGTGGCATAGAGGCTGAGGATGTTGCAAAACGTTTGATTGATTATGGATTTCATGCACCTACTATGAGTTTTCCTGTTGCTGGAACTATAATGATAGAACCTACAGAAAGTGAAGATAAAGCCGAGTTGGATAGATTTTGTGATGCTATGATTGGAATTTACCACGAAATAAAATCAGTAGAAGAAGGCAAAGTAGATAAGTTAGATAATGTATTAAAACACGCTCCACACACACAAGCTGTTATATGTAGTGATAGTTGGAACAGAAGTTATACTCGCCAACAAGCTGCTTTTCCATTACCTTATGTTTCGTTAAATAAATTTTGGCCTAGCATTGCAAGGGTAAATAATACGCATGGAGACAGAAATTTGGTATGCACTTGCGAGCCAATTGAAAGTTATATCGAGGCTTAAATTGATAAAAAATCAAAACATAAAGGTGCTAAAAATTTGGCACCTTTTTTTGTATCACTTAAAAAATCGAGTATTTTGTAAAATTTATATTTCTAACATTGAATTTGCCATATTGTTCTCCAAACTACTTTGCTTAATCAAAGCTAAATTACTTGTTAATTTCAATTCTAAAACAAGTGCCTTTTCCAACTTCACTATATTTTACAAAAATGTTTCCTTTATGGTATTGTTCTACAATACGTTTAGTGAGGGTGAGGCCCAAACCCCAACCACGTTTTTTGGTGGTAAATCCTGCTTTAAAAACCTTAGCCACATTTGCTTTACTTATGCCTTTTCCTGTATCGGTAACTTCGATAATAGCTTTGGTGTTTTCGTTAAATATGGCTACACTAATATTGCCTTTACCTTCCATTGCATCTAGTGCATTTTTAAGTAAATTTTCTATAACCCAATCAAATAATGGAGGAGATACATTTGCCAAAACTTCATCTTCGGTATTCAACAATTTAAATTCAACTTTTTGACTCGCTCTCTTTTTAATATATTCCACCATATCACCAACCTGAACAACTAAATTTCTTTGCTCTACATTGGGTTTGCTACCTATTTTTCCGAATCTATCGGTAATTAACAAAAGCCTTTTTACATCTTTTTCCATTTCGGGCACAATAGTTTCGTTGCCTTTTATATCTCTAAGCATTTCTACCCATCCTTCAAGGCTACTTACAGGCGTTCCAAGTTGGTGTGCAGTTTCTTTTGCTAGTCCAGCCCAAACTTGGTTTTGTGTACTTTTATAATTGTTTTGCAATGCAATTATTATAACTATTACAAAAAGTAACACTATAAACATTTGCACTAAAGGATAATAAGCTACTTCGTTTGCCAATTTACTTTTGCCATAATAATATTTATTGGCTATAAGAGGTTTATCCTGAAGTACTAAAACTATTGGGTTGGCGTAGGATTTAAAAACTTGTAATTGCTGTTGTAAGTACTCCTTATTTTGATTAATAAGAAAAGTATCAATATTATTTGTGTTTCCTGTAATACTATCGTTTTCGTTGGTTTCAATTATAGGAATACTGCTGTTTTCGCTGCTAATTTTCAAAGCTAAATTTATACTAGCACTATCGTTACTTGTAAGCAATGTTTTTTGAGCTTCAACCCAAATAGCTACATTTTGTTTTTCTTGGGCAGCAATTTTGTTTGATAAATAGTTGCTATAAAAAATAGTACCAATTACTATGGCAATAGCAATTGAAGCTAAAACTGTTTTAAAATTTAAAAAATTGAAAGACATATTTGTTTTTTAAAAACTATTTATACGTTTTTACCGCTCAACATTGGTACAAAACTAAATTCCTCAAAACGCTCTTCCTGCAATTCTCCTCCTTCTTTTTTGGTAAGTCGCAACATGCGTTGTTTTCCTCCTTCTTCATCTAAAGGTAATACCAAAATACCATTTACTTTTAATTGCTCCACCAAGGTTTGTGGAATAGTTGGTGCTGCTGCTGTAATTAAAATTTTATCGTAAGGTGCAAAAGCTGGATGTCCCAAAAATCCATCTCTATAAAATGTTTTTATATTGGTATATTTTTTTAAAAGAATATTTTTCTTTTGTAATTCAAATAATTCTTTTTGCCTTTCTATGGTGTAAACCATTGCCCCCATTTCTGCCAAAATTATTGCTTGATATACACTACCAGTTCCAATTTCTAAAACCTTTTCGCCTCTTTTAATTTGGAGTAATTGCGATTGAAATGCCACAGTGTAAGGTTGAGAAATGGTTTGGTTGGCAGCTATTGGAAAAGCCCTGTCTTCATAAGCTATGTTGTCGAAAGCTGAATCTAAAAAAAAGTGTCGAGGAATATTATTTATGGCAGTTAACACATTTTCATCTACAATACCTTTTTGTGTTCTTAACTCATTTACAAGTTTTTGTCTTAATCCTTTGTGCCTATATGTATCTTCAAGTTTTCTCATTTAATTTTTACTCCTTATTCTCTCAAAAATAAACACAAACCTCCTATCTTTTTTTTTGTGGAAATTAATACGGCATACCACCCATTAGCAACATACTATTACTTTTGCCTTTCAATACAAATTAATGGCAATTAACGTTCAATTATTTATTCCGTGTTTTATTGACCAATTGTATCCTAGTGTGGGTTTTAATATGATAAAGGTTTTACAAAAACTAGGATGCACTGTTACTTATAACGCTAATCAAACTTGTTGTGGACAGCCAGCCTACAATGCTGGTTTTTGGGGCGAAGCCAAAGATGTTTGCCAAAAATTTTGTAAAGACTTTAGTGGTGCCGATTATATTGTTGCTCCAAGTGCTAGTTGTGTAGGTTTTGTAAGAAATTATTATCCTAAATTATTTGAAAACAGTACCAACCTTAGCGACATTAAAGCTTTGGGTAATAGAACTTTTGAGCTAAGCGACTTTATAGTGAATGTTTTAAAAACTACTCAAGTAGGTGCTAGCTGCAATATAAAAGCTACTTATCATGATAGCTGTGCTGCTTTGCGAGAGTGTAAAATAAAACAAGAGCCAAGATTATTATTACAACAAGTACAAGGATTAGAACTAATAGAAATGAACGATGTAGAAACCTGTTGTGGTTTTGGTGGAAGTTTTGCTGTAAAGTTTGAGCCCATAAGTGTAGCCATGGGCGACCAAAAAATTACTAATGCAAAAGCAACCAATGCAAATACAATTATTAGTACGGATATGAGTTGTTTAATGCACCTTGATGGTTGTGCCAAGTTTAACAAAGCCAACATTCAAGTATTGCACTTAGCAGATGTTTTGGCAATGGGTTATTAGTAGTTTTTTAAAATGATAAAAATTAAGTTATGAACTATTGGCTTATAAAATCGGAACCTTTTAAATATAGTTGGGAGCAGTTTGAAAAAGATAAAAAAACTTTTTGGGATGGTGTACGCAATTATGCTGCTCGAAATAATTTAAAAGCAATGAAAAAAGGCGATTTGCTTTTTTGGTATCATAGTAATGAAGGCCTAGAAATTGTAGGGATTGCTAAGGTAATTAAAGAATTTTATCAAGATCCTACAACCGAAGAAACAGCTTGGGTTGTTGTTGATGTTGCACCCTATAAAAAACTTAAAAAACCAGTTTCTTTAGCTCAAGTTAAAGCAAATACAGCTTTGCAGCAAATGGCTTTAGTACGTTTAGGAAGATTGAGTGTACAACCTGTAACACCAGATGAGTGGGAAATTGTAATGGAAATGGCTGGGGAAAAATAAAGCCTACAAAAACTTTAAAAACTTTTCTTTTACTTCATTGGGTAGCAAAGGTTCGGCTATAATATTTTCGATTAAGGCTACATTTTTTTGCTTTGCCATAAACTGATTGGCAATATCTTTAATTGTAATTTTACTATTGCTTTTATGATATAACAAAATAGTGTCGTTTACTTCTATATAACCTTCTTCAATTACTTTGAAATAAACGCCAAAACAAGCTTGTTCTGCAAAAAGTTTCACCATTTTTGGATTATTGAATCTAAAGTTTAGCCTGTTGCAAGGAAACCTTGGTTCAATAACTTGTAACAAAGCTGAGCCAATTTTATAAATATTTCCAATAAAAGCCTCATCGTCTGGCAAACCCTGTGTACAAAGATTTTCTCCAAAGTTTGCAGGGGAAAAATCATATTCTTTTAATATAGTTTTCCAGTGATTGTAATTGCTTTGGTCATAGGCATATACAGCTTTTGTAATGCCACCATGATATTTTTTATTGGTTTGTACATCGCCTTCTAATCCTAAAAAATTGACTTTTATTTTATTGGTTGTGGGCTCTTTGCAAAAAGCAGTTTTTATAACATTGCCATTATAGGTATAGCTTTTAGTTTTACCAATATTTACCGATAAAATTTTCATTTAATATTAGATTACACTTGTGTTACACCCTGCCTTAAAATAAACATTCAAAAAATGAGTGATTAAACTATTGTTTTTTTAAAAATCTATTCTACATCATTTAAAACTTCAACAATAGTTTTTATAAATGT
The DNA here is from genome assembly GCA_049242885.1 of Chitinophagaceae bacterium. Classification (GTDB taxonomy): domain Bacteria; phylum Bacteroidota; class Bacteroidia; order Chitinophagales; family Chitinophagaceae; genus CAIVPM01. Next base: position 18,423 of record JBMLOQ010000117.1, on the reverse strand, counting down.
TGCGGTTAAATAGCTTATTAATTTTCCTGTACTGGCATCGTTGCTGCCATTACTTAAATTAGTTGCTCCCTCACAAATATGTAAATAAGCAGGCCTGCAAGTGCTTGCAATATATTGTAAATACTGCAAGGCATTTTGTGTACTAATGCCTACAGGAGAATAAGCACTGCTCAAGGTTTTTTCAATGCAATCTAAATCGAGCTCTACGCCTACTAAAGTTTCTTCAGTAAAACCTGCAGCATGTGCTACAGCTTGCATAAAGTTTCGTTTTTCGTGAATAAAAATGTCTTCAAAAGTTATGCAATCTATAAATGGATTATTTACCATATCCATCCAAGTATTTTGTGTAATATAACTTTGATGTATGCCTACAGCACAATATTTTTCTAAGTAGCCATCTTCCTCGGCATATCTAAATGCATTACCACTATGTCGCCCTTCTAATGGTCTATAATCGGCGTGTGCATCTAAATTTATGGCATTAATTTCTGCTATACTAATTACACCTGCTTTATGCCATCCTTTTGCTGCTCCTTTTATACAACCATAAGCATTATTATGTCCTCCACCAATTACAATTGGCAGTTTTTTGTGTTGTGCAATTGTGCTTATAATATGCTCCACTTCATCATCAATCATGGTTACTGCATGTCGGTAAGCTGCTTGTTTTTCTTCGAATGACTGTGCGTTTTTCTCTACCAATTCTGCTATATCGTTAAAATTAAATGCTCCCAAAATCAAAATTTCATTGCCGTCTAAAAAATCATTGCTTTGAATATTTAAGAATGATTGCAAAAAAGGCAACCATGCACTATCGGTTCCACCAATTCCATCATTAGCTTTTACGCCTATATCTTCAGGAATTCCTATTATTACAAATTTTGCATTACTTGCTTTTAGTGAATCAGAAATACTTAGATGGTTTGTAGCTGTTTGAATTCGCTCTCCTAGCTTGGTTTCAAACTTTCTGGTTTTTGTAAGTTTTAAAACGTCTTCTTTTTTATAAACGCAAAAATGTGAAGGTATCATAAGGCAATTTGTTTGTTAAAAATAAAGGTTTTCTTTATCCAAAAAAACAAACGCATACTAATGTTACAAAATATATTTGCAACTTAAAATATAGCATGACAAAAAAAATTTTCGGACATGTGCAATTTATCGCTTTAGTAATTGCTCTAATAGGTGTGGGTTGTAACACAAGTAATATTAGCAACAATGATAATTTAGAAAAATATTTTAAAGCCCAAGATGTTGAAGGTTGTTTTGCCGTATTTAACAACGGAAAAGGCAGTTTTAACATGTACAATCTTGCTTGGTATAAAGATAGTAGTGCTGCTCCTGCAGCTACTTTTAATGTGTTTATGAGTTTGGTTGCCTTGCAAAATGGTAAACTATTTAATGAAAAATCAACCATAAAAAATAGTAGTGTAAATAAAACTTTTGATAGTGCGTTTTTACAAAACGATGCTAGTTTTTTTGCATCATTGGCAACAAATATTGGTAAAGATACCATGCAAACTTGGCTTGATAGCTTAGGCTATGGAAGCAAAGCTATTAAAACCAGTATTGATAATTTTTATAATGATAACAGTTTTACTGTGTCTGCAGACGAGCAATTAGGCTTGCTTAAAAAGCTTTATTTTGATCAACTGCCATTTAATAAAAATTCTATGTCGCTAGTAAAAAAACTTTTAACTAAAGAAAATAATAGCAACTTCAGTTTGGCTTACATACAAGGTGATAACTTAAATAAACAACAACTACAAAATAATTGGGTTGTAGGATGGTTGGTGCAAGATAAGCATCCTGTTTTTTTTGTGCTAAACTTTAAATCAAAAACCAATAAATCTGCAATAGGCATTGCATTGGTAAAGGATTGTTTAAAAGATTTAGGATATTTGAATTAAGGGTAAACCTTTATTCTACAAACTTGTATCCTAAACCCCTTACACTAAAAAAGTGTTTTGGATTTTTGCTATTAGGTTCAAAGTATTTTCTAAAGGTTAAGATAAAGTTGTCGATAGTTCTTGTTGTAGGAAAAACGTTATAACCCCAAACCATTTGTAAAATTTTTTCTCTTGTAACTACTTCGTTTTTGTTTTCAATTAGCAATTTTAAAAGCATGGCTTCTTTTTTGCTAAGTTCAATTTTTTGATTGTCAAAAGTGCTGGCTTGGTGTGCTTTAAAGTCAATAATATTTCCACCAAAACTATACTCATTAGCAATAGTTTGTTTTTCGATTATTCTTTTGTTTTTAGCAATTAAATTTTGTACTCTTAGCAATAATTCTTCAAGCTCAAATGGCTTTGTAAGATAATCGTCGGCTCCTTTTTTTAGTCCTAAAACCCTATCTGTGCCTGTATTTTTTGCACTTAAAATTAAAATGGGGCTTTCAATTTGTTGTAAACGTATAGTTTCTGTAACAGTAATGCCATCAATTTCTGGCATCATAACGTCCATAATAATCAAATCAAAATATTCGTTTTCTACTGCTTTTAATGCCTGTGTGCCATTGTATGCAGAGGTTACTTCATAGCCTTCAATTTCTAAATTTAACTTTAATGTGTCGTGTAGGTTTTCTTCATCTTCTACCAATAAAATACTCGGTTTTTTTATCTCCATTTTTACATATTGAATTGTACTTCAAAAGTAGAACCTTTGGGTTTATTATTAGTCACAGTAATGTTACCATTATGTAGATTGGCTATTTTTTTACATAAATATAAGCCTAGTCCTGTTCCTTTTGTAGTTCTTGTAGCTTCGTTTTGAATTCTGTAAAATTTAGTAAACAATTTATCTTTTTGTTCTTCTTCAATACCAATTCCTTCGTCTTTAACTTTTAAAATTATTTTATTTTCATGGGTTGAAAGTAAAACGAAAATATCTGGATTATTTGGTGAATACTTTATAGCATTATCTACTAAATTATTCACTAGCATTTCTAGCAAAAACGTTTCACCATTTAATTGAATGCTATTGTTAATATCTACAATAAAATTCTTAGAAGCAAACCTTTTCTTAAAACTATCTGTACTTGCTTGCACAATGGCACTAAAGTTTACAAGTTGCTTATTTGTTTTAAAAGACCCCGACTCAATTTGAGACGATAATAAAATATTGTTGCACAAACCATTAAGCCTATTGGCCTCTTGTAAAGTATTGCTTATAATTTTTTGTTGCTGTGTAATATCTAAACTACGTTTTTGTAAAGTTTCTAGATTTAGTTGTGTAATGGCAATTGGAGTTTTTAACTCGTGCGTTACAGCCATTAGAAAATTTTGTTGCTGCTGAGTTAGTTTAATTTGTTTACGAATGCTGCGATATACAAACCATGCACCAATAATAAGTACAATAAAAAAAGTTAAACCTTCGGCTATATATTGTGTTTCTTTTCTTTTTTTATAGTCTAGAATAACTTCTAGTTTTGCTTTTTGGCTATTGGGCGAAAGTGTGCTTAGTTCTGCTATTTTTAGTTGTGCTAAATTATTATTTTGAACATTAAGCGATATAAACCAAAAAAATAATGCCATTACTGCATACAACAATAAAAACCAATAGCCAATGGTAACAAGTGCAAATTTTTTTTGCTTTACCATATTAAATTATTTCGATTTTTCAATTCTGATGCCAGCATTAAGAATATAAGGCAAAGGGTCTTCACGCATTATTTGGTTTATTTTAAAGGTATAGTTTCCTTTTTTTAGTTTACTTGCCTGATTATTAAAAAGTAATCTATGCTCAATAATATCACCAAAGGAGATGCCTAGCCATTTGGTATTATCAGCAAATTGAAATTCTCTTGTAAGTAAGAAGCTTGTATCTGGCTGAGTTACTTGAATTTGTAAGTAAATATTTTTGTAGGGGTATTGGTGCAAATGTCTGCACACAAAGTAAAAATTATATAAACTATTTGTATCTACAATATTAAAATTTACAGTACACGTATCATTGCTCAACCATGATTGGTTTTTTATGATATTGGTTTTTTCGTACACATCTAAAGTTGTGCAACTTGCAAAAACAACCAAAAAAGAAAGGCCTAAAAAAAACTTCATGATACAAATATAACTACATCTTAAAGCAATGATAAAAGCTAGTGGTTAGTAAAATAAAATCAGTTTTTATAATCACCTAATGTTTCTGGCAATTGAGCTAGGGCAATTGCTAGTTGATTGTCGTTTGGAGCAATTCCATGCCACTCGTGGCTTCCCATCATAAAATCTACCCCAAAACCCATTTTGGTTTTAAGCAAAATTACAGTTGGTTTACCCTTTCCTGTTAATGATTTTGCTAGGTTTAATCCTTCTAAAATACTTTGCATATCGTTGCCTTTTTCCACCTCAAGCACCTGCCAATCAAACGCTTCAAATTTTGCTTTTAGGTTTCCAAGGCTTAATACTTTATTTGTACTGCCATCTATTTGCTCTCCATTATAATCAATGGTGGCTATTAAATTGTCAACTTTGTTGTGTGCAGCAAACAAAATAGCTTCCCAGTTTTGTCCTTCTTGCAGCTCGCCATCCCCATGTAAGGAATAAACAAGGTTATTATCATTATTTAGTTTTTTTGTTAGGGCTGCTCCTATTGCAACACTCATGCCCTGACCCAAACTTCCACTTGCCATTCTTACACCAGGTAATCCTTCGTGCGTTGTTGGATGCCCTTGAAGGCGTGAGTTTATTTTCCTAAAGGTAGATAATTCATCTACCCCAAAATAACCACTTCTCGCTAAAACACTATAAAACACAGGCGAAATATGACCATTTGAAAGAAAAAACAAATCTTCCCCAATTCCATCCATGCTAAAGTTAGGATTATGCTTCATTATATTAAAATACAAAGCCACCAAAAAGTCTGCACAGCCTAAAGATCCACCAGGATGTCCACTTTGCTGGGCATGAACCATGCGTACTATATCTCTTCTTACCTGAGAGGCAACACTTTGTAAATGGTTTGTATCTTGCATGTTGAATATTTGTGCAAATAAAGCAAACAAAAATTATTAAGCTATGTTTCATTATTTTTTTATTCAAAAAATATCCTTTAAACTAGTGAAATACAAATTTTTTATAACAAAAAGCCCATTTTGCCTTACTTTTGCCCTACCCCTATAACTTTTAAACCCAGAATCACATGAGCGAACTTTTATTTTTAGGAGGTACAATGTCTTTTTTACTTAGTTTTTATGCTATACCAAAGATTATTAAATTGGCAAAAGCAAAAAAATTGTATGATGTACCAAACGAAAGAAAAATTCATAAAAGTCCAATACCCTCTCTTGGTGGAATAGGCATTTTTATTGGTTTTTTTACATCATTTTTATTCTTTGCTAATACGTCAAGTGCCATACCTATTTTAGAAATTGCATTGGCTCTTATGCTTACTTTTTTGTTTGGAGTTAAAGATGATGTTGGTGGAATAACACCTTTAAAAAAGTTTGTAGGTCAAATATTTGTAGCTAGCATTTTAGTTTTTAAAGGGCATTTAGTAATTACTAATATGCATGGTTTTTTAGGAATCACCACTATTAGTGGGATTTTTAGTCAAGTATTCACAATATTTACGATTGCTGTAGTAATGAATGCATATAATTTAATTGATGGCATTGATGGCTTAGCTGCAACTGTAAGTATGATATCGGCAACAGCCTTTGGAATTTACTTTTTTGCAAATAGCAATTTTAATTTAGCACTTTTAAGTTTTACATTTTTAGGTGGTGTTGTTGCATTTTTTGTATTTAACAGAAATCCAGCAAAAATCTTTATGGGCGACACAGGCTCTATGCTTTGTGGTTTAGTAAATGCCATTCTTTGTATACAATTTATTGAATCTGCTCAAACAGCATCTGTGTTTAATACAAATGCTGGTGCTGCTTTAGCGTTTGGTATTGTAATAATGCCTTTACTTGATACACTAAGGGTTTTTGCAATAAGAATTGCTAACGGAAGAAGTCCTTTTTTTCCAGATAGAACACATTTGCACCATATTCTTTTAGATAGAGGATTCTCACACAATCAAATTTGTTTAACAATAGGGTCTGCAGCTATAACATTTATTGTGTTTTCCTATTTTGCTCAATCTTTAGGTACTACTTATTTAATATTAACTCAAGTTGCTTTATTCTTTGTAGGTGTTTTTGCAATTCAATTCTTAGCAGAAGTAAAAACAAATGTAGAGTATGATGAAAATAGCAGTGCTGAAGTAAATATTGAAGTTAGCTTTACCCAACGCCTAAAAAATGCAACAAGCATTGTAAGCGAAAAAAATCAACGTTCTTATCAAAATTAGAGTTAAAACAAATTTTTGATGAATAAAATCATTGTTTCTTCAATAATTTTTATTTTATCAACTATAGTTAGTTTTGGACAAAACAGCCAAAATTTCGACTGGCTTATTGGTAATTGGCGTGTAGAAAGATCTAAAGAAACTAACCTTGAAGTTTGGGAAAAGAAAAGCAATAATCGTTATACAGCCAAAAGCTTCAGCATAAAAAATAACGATACTTCTTTGTTTGAAACAATTGAGCTTATAAAAAGTAATGAAGTTTGGAGTTATATTGTAACAACCAACAATCAAAACGATAATAAACCAGTAAGTTTTGAACTTGTTTTTATTGCAAACAAGGAGTTTATTTGTTTAAATCTACATCACGATTTTCCTACAAGAATTGCTTACAGGCTAGTTGATAAAACCTTATTTGCCAGTATTGAAGGAAGTATAAGTAACAACCTTAGAAAAGTTAATTTCGACTATACTGGTTATTAATTTTCGAGATGCTTTATAAGTAAATAAGCGTAACATTATTCCTTTACTTTTGCTATAAATTTTACTAACGATTACCTAAATCCTATATTTGATATATGGAAGAAATGAACGCTGCCTTTCAGGAAGATGTTTTATCTTACGAGGCATTTAAATATCAAGTTTTACAAGATTATAAAATAGCTATTACTAGTCGTGAAGCTAGTTTACTTGGGCGTAAAGAAGTGCTTACTGGCAAAGCAAAATTTGGCATTTTTGGCGATGGCAAAGAGCTTGCTCAAATTGCTATGGCAAAAAGCTTTCAGCCAGGAGATATTAGAAGTGGCTATTACCGGGATCAAACTTTTATGTTTGCTTCAGGGCTTGCAAGTGTAGAGCAAATGTTTGCACAACTGTATGCCGATCCCAATATTCAAAACGATCCATTTAGTGCAGGTAGGCAAATGGTAAATCATTATGCCACAAGAAATGTTGATGAAAATGGCAATTGGATTGATATAGCCAATAGAAAAAACATAACTAGCGATATGGCTCCTACAGCAGCACAAATGCCACGTAGCGTAGGATTAGCATTGGCTTCTAAGGCGTTTAGAAATATTCAACAACTTGGTGCTTATCACCATCTTAGCCACAATGGCAATGAAGTTTGCTTTGCCACTATTGGTGATGCCAGTACAAGTGAAGGTCATTTTTGGGAAGCTGTAAATGCTGCTGGTGTAATGCAAATTCCTTTGGCCATTTTTGTATGGGACGATGGCTATGGTATTTCTGTAAGTAAAGACCAACAAACTACTAAAGCTAGTATTTCAGAAGCCCTAGCTGGATTTCAAAAAACTAAAGAAAGCAATGGAATTAATATTTACAAAGTAAAAGGTTGGGACTACGCTGGCATGTGTGAAACTTTTGAAAAAGGTATTTCCAAAACAAGACAAACACATACACCTTGTCTTTTTCATGTTGAAGAAATTACACAACCGCAAGGCCATAGTACAAGTGGTAGCCACGAACGATATAAACCAAGTGAGCGTTTGCAATGGGAAAAAGATTGGGATTGTAATTTAAAATTTAAACAGTGGATTCTTGAAAATGCTATAGCATCTGAGGAAGAACTTAATGAAATTGAAGAGCAATCTAAAAACAACGTAAGAGAAAGTAAAAACATTGCTTGGCAAAAATATTTAGAACCAATAAAAAATCAAATTCAGCAAGCAGCTGCTTTAATAAAAGAAATTACTACCACCGATTTTGAAACATACACAAAGCTCCAAGACATTAGCAATAATCTTTTATCATTAAAAGAGCCACAGAGAAGAGACGTAATGGAAGCTCTTTGCAAAGCAATGGAATGGGCGTATAATGCTTCGAACATACAAGAGGTTAAAAAGTATTATAGAGCATTGCTTCAAGAAAACAAAGGGTTATACAATTCTCATTTATACAACCAAAACAATAAAAGTGTTTTAAAAGTACAAGAGGTAAAACCACTTATTTCTTTTGATGCTGCAGTAGTAAATGGTTACGAAGTGTTGAATAAATACTTTGATATGTTGTTTGCAAACAACAACTTAGTAGTTGCTTTTGGCGAAGATGTGGGTAAAATTGGCGATGTAAACCAAGGTTTTGCAGGCCTACAAGCCAAGCATGGCGAAAATAGAATTTTTGATGCTGGTATAAGGGAAACTACCATTATGGGTCAAGCAATTGGTATGGCTTGGAGAGGATTAAGACCAATTGCAGAAATTCAATATTTAGATTATTTATTGTACGGATTGCAAACCTTGAGCGACGATGCAAGTACACTTCATTACAGAACCAAGGGTCAACAAAGCTGTCCAATTATAATTCGTACAAGAGGCCATAGGCTAGAAGGTATTTGGCATAGTGGAAGTCCAATGGCAATGATTTTAGGAACATTGAGAGGAATGTATGTAGGTGTTCCAAGAAACATGACACAAGCTATTGGCATGTACAATACCCTATTGCAAAGCAACGACCCTGGATTAATTATTGAATGTTTAAACGGCTATAGACTAAAAGAAAAAATGCCAGCCAATTTACTAGAATTTAGAGTTCCGTTTGGTATTCCTGAAACTGTAAAATTTGGGGATGATATAACCATTGTTTCTTATGGATCTACTTTAAGAGTTGTGTTAGAAGCAGCCGATCGTTTAGAAAAGTTAGGTACAAGCTGCGAAGTAGTGGATGTGCAAACTTTATTACCTTTTGATATAAACCATAGCATACTCGAATCGCTTAAAAAAACCAATAGAATTTTATTTGTAGATGAAGATGTGCCTGGTGGTGCAACTGCTTATATGTACAACAAAGTAATGGAAGAACAAGGTGGATATAAATGGATTGATGTTGCCCCACGTACATTAACAGCACAAGCTCATAGACCAGGATATGGTACAGATGGCGACTATTTTGGCAAACCAAATGTAGAAGATATTGTAAGCACTGTTTTTGATATGGTGCGAGAATAAACTAAAAAAAATGAACAGACCCATAAGAGTATTGGTTGCAAAAGTTGGATTAGATGGCCACGACCGTGGTGCAAAAGTTATTGCCACCGCTTTGCGTGATGCTGGGATGGAAGTTATTTATACAGGATTACGACAAACACCAGAAATGGTTGTAAATGCAGCGTTACAAGAAGATGTAGATGTAATTGGAGTTAGTATTTTAAGTGGAGCTCATATGACGGTTTTTTCTAAGTTATTAGCTTTACTAAAAGAAAAAGAAATGACCGATGTAATGCTTACTGGTGGAGGAATTATACCTGATGAAGATATTTTAAAATTAAATGAAATGGGGGTAGGAAAATTATTCGTTCCTGGTACTTCAACAAAAGAAATCTCTGAAACAATTGTACAATGGGTAAAAGCAAATAGAAATTTTTAATTTAACCTATATTAACCATTATACTGCTTCGTTTTTTCTGTATTAAACAACACCATAACACTACAAAAACAATCTGAGGCATTAATTAAGTTTTTTACTTTATCAACACCACTTTAAATTTGAAAGTATTTTTATTTTGGTTTTTAATGGCATTAATTGCTTATGCCTACATACTTTATCCCATTTTAGTGGGTTTAATAAGTGCTGTAAAAAAAATACTTACTAAAAGTAAATTATCAATAAAAACTGAAAATTTTTATCCTGCAATTTCCATAGTTATTCCAGCATTTAACGAAGCTAATTTTATTGTTCAAAAAATAGAAAATACTTTACAATTAGATTATCCAAAACCATTGCTTCAAATAATTGTGATTGCCGATGGTTGTACAGATAATACCATTGAATTGGCAAAAGAGTTTGCTGACGTGGAAGTAATTTCAAACGAAAAAAGACTCGGAAAATCAGCTGCATTAAACTTGGCCATGCAAAATGCTACCAATCCAATTACAGTTTTTACCGATGCCAATACCTTGCTCAATAAAAGTTGCTTGCAACATATAATACCACATTTTTTAAATGATAAGGTTGGTGGTGTTGCCTGCGAAAAAAGAATTGGCGAAACTACAGCTGAGCATGTAGTAACTCAAATGGAAGGATTATATTGGAAGTATGAATCATTAATAAAACAATGGGAAAGTAGCATACATAGTGTAATTGGGGCAGCAGGAGAGTTGTTTTGTATAAGAACTAGTTTGTATACCCCGTTGGCAAATAATATTATTTTAGATGATTTTTTGTTATCCTCTACCATCATCAAAAAAGATTATACCATAGTTTACGAGAAAAAATCTTTTGCAGTTGAACCAGCAACTTATAATATGTACGAAGAAGCAAAACGTAAGATAAGAATTGGTGCTGGTGCTGCTCAAAGTTTAAAATTCCTAGGATTATTTCCTTACAAAAATTTATGGTTAGATGTACAGTTTTTTTCACGAAGAGTAATCCGTTGGGCAATTAGCCCCTTGGCATTGGTTATAATTTTTTTTAGTAACTATTATATTGTGCAACAAGATACATCTCAGCTTTATTATGGTTTATTTTTTGTGCAGTTATGTTTTTATATACTTGCATTAATTGGCTTGTTTTTGCATTGGATTAAGCAAACCAACAAGCTAGCACTTACACCATTTTATTTTGTATTTATGAATATGTGTATGCTTTTGGGGTTTATTAGATATTTTTTAAACTTGCAAAATGTGCTTTGGAAAAAAGTTAAAAGAGTAGATCAATTAAGGGCTCACAAAGTTTAAACTTATATTAAAATACAATGGATTAGTAAGATTGCTTTTAAAAATTCTATCTGCATCATTTTTACCAAAGTATTTACTCATTCCTTCAAGTCGCCAATTGTATCTTAAGCCAGCTTGTACATTAAGCCAAAAAAAAGTAGTTAGCTTTTTATCAAGCATCAACCTTGGCTTCAATTCGCCTCTTTGCACAAAAACATTTCTATTGTTTATGTTAGCATAATATTGATTACCCTCTAGCTCAAAACCTAGTTGATAAATGTTGTTTTGATTTGGTTGATAGCGTACATGGCCCTTTGCAGGCAACAATAATTCCATTCCCCATTTTTTATTAAAATTTTTATTCCAAAACAATACAGGAAAATACATTAATCTACCAGCTCTGTAACTTCTTGAAATACCAAAGCCAAGCATATTATCATCGTTTTTTTTAGTGCCATAAATTAAACTAGCACTGGCAGTTAAAGCTTTATTATTAAAGTTGGTTATACTACTATTAAACTCACTAGCATCTATACTTGCTTGAAAAATAATAAAATGTTTTTCGTTTAATGGCTTAAAAATAGTTGTATTAATGCCTACAGAATTCATGCTTTTGTTTATCAAATTAAAATACTCAGGTGTATTGGCATTGGTGTTTGAATTTATTTGAGAAAGATTAACATTTGCTCCCATTTGCCAAATGATATTATCCTTGCTTATAACTGGAATATTAGCAGTTGCTCTAAAGCTAGTGACACTATTAACATCATAGCTAGTGGTGTTTAATGCAAAATTATTGGGCATATTAGGCATTGAAAATGCACCTTGGTGCTCGTATCCAATACTTATAAATCGTTGTGGTGTTTGACCATTTACTTTTGAATTGCAATATCTTTTTACAGCAACAGCATCGGTAAATTTTGAAAAATCAATTACTTCGCTGCCAGCAGTATCCACAGGCTGTGCAATAGAAAATAAAGAGCAAGAAAATAAAAAACTGATAATTGAAACAAATTTCATTTGTATTTTTTTGATATTACAAATAAATGAAGTTTTTGTTTTTAATTATTCGAGTTATTAAAATAGAAAAAGTAAATCATTAAAAATTTAAATAGTTTTAGTTATCGAAATAATTTAAATACTCAAAATTTTACACCAACCAACGTACAACTAAACAATTCCATTAATTTCGTGAAATGAAGAAGATTGAACTAGAAATCATAGCATTATCACATAGTATTACTCAAACACACTCTTATGCTGTAGTTTTAGGTGAAACTAATGGTTTAAGAAGATTGCCTATTGTAATTGGTGGTTTTGAAGCACAAGCCATTGCAGTTGCCTTAGAAAAAATGAATCCTAGTAGACCACTTACACACGACCTAATGAAAAACTTTATGAATGCTTTTAATGTAGATATTCAAGAAGTTATAATTAGCGACTTACAAGAAGGTATTTTTTATAGCCGTTTAGTATGCTTTACAGAAAACGACACCGTAGAAATTGATAGCAGAACTAGCGATGCTTTAGCTTTAGCTGTAAGGTTTGGTTGCCCAATTTTTACTTATGATCATATTTTAGAAAATGCAGGAATTTTAATGGACGAGCAAGGAAACGAGCAACCCAAATCGCAAAAAATTGAAGCAGTTGGTGTGCAATCAAATGAAGATACAAGTTCTGAAGATTTAAGCAGAATGAGTATTGAGCAATTAAATATTCTATTAGAAGAAGTTTTAGAAAACGAAGATTATATAAAAGCTATTTCTATACGAGACGAAATAAAACGTAGAAAATAATTATTTCTAATAACCTTTCTATGATTGCATTTTCTAACGCAAAAATCAACCTTGGATTAAATATTATTGCTAAACGCGAAGATGGTTTTCATAATCTTGAAACTATTTTTTTACCTATTGCCTACAAGGATATTCTTGAAATTTTACCCCTTAACAATGGCATCAAAAATCAAGTTCAGTTTAATAGTACAGGCTTAGAAATTGCTGGTAGTGCAAATAACAACTTATGTGTAAAAGCTTATAACCTTCTTGTACAACAGGTTGGCGAGTTGCCAAGTATACAAATACACCTACATAAACAAGTACCTATGGGTGCAGGTTTAGGTGGTGGAAGTGCCAACGGTAGCGAGGTTTTGAAAATGCTAGTACAGCTTTTTAAAATAGATATTACAGCAGAAAAGTTGATTGATTTGTCGCTACAGCTTGGCAGCGACTGCCCTTTTTTCATCATCAATAAACCATGTTTTGCCACTAGTCGTGGCGAAGTTTTACAGCATATTGAAGTTCCACAATTACAGAATTATAAAATAGTTTTAGTAAATCCAAAAATTCATATAAATACAGGCTGGGCATTTAATAATATTACCCCAAATGCAACTAATCATTGTTTAAAAAACATTATTGAAGAACCAATAGAAAATTGGCAACATAAAATTATAAACGATTTTGAAAAGCCTGTTTTTATGCATTATCCAGAAATTGCAGCAATAAAGCAAACGTTATTAAATTTTGGTTGTGTTTTTGCTTCTTTAACTGGTACAGGCAGCACTGTTTTTGGCTTAATTCATAAACACTTAAATACAAAAGAAGCAAAACCATTATTTCCTAAAAATTATTTTGTAGAGGTGGTTGATTTTATTTAATTAGAAATTTTAAATGCTAATTAATTTCTCCATTACCTATTTACTTACATTTATCAAATATTAAAAATAATGTATGAAAAAATTTTTTAAACGATTATTTCAATTCATAGTTGCCATTATCATTTTATTTACAGTTTACGCCATTGCAAGCAATAAAACTTATTTGTTTAAAGCGGTTTATCACAATTTTGCCAATATAGACGACTACAAAATTTTTGATAACAATGCTGTTGCTATTGGCACTCCACAGCCCTGGGAGGTTGATAGTAACTTTAATAAAAAAGAAATTCCTAAAGAAAGTCAACAACTGCTCAATGAGTTAAAAACAGTTGGCTTAGTTGTTATTAAAAACAACAAATTAGCATACGAAAAGTATTGGGAAGAATATAATGATAGCAGCTTTTCTGGCTCTTTTTCAGTAGCAAAAAGTATAACTAGTTTACTTATTGGATGTGCTATCAAAGAAGGTAAAATAAAATCTGTAAACGAGCCTGTTGGTAATTATTTGCCAGAGTTTAGTAAAGGCGATAAGGCTGCAGTTACTATAAAAGATGTACTAACCATGAGTAGTGGTACAAATTTTAAAGAAAGCTACGCAAACCCTTTATCTGTAACAACAGAATTGTATTATGGAAGCGATGTGTATAAAACTGCAACAGGTGTAAAAATGATTGCAAAGCCTGGCACTATTCACAAATACAAAAGTGGTGATACTCAATTACTTGGTTTAATATTAGCAAAAGCAACAGGCAAATCTTTAGCTGCCTACGCAAGTGAAAAATTATGGAAGCCATTAGGTGCTGTACATCCTGCTTTGTGGAGTAGAGACCATGAAAATGGATACGAAAAAGCATATTGCTGCTTTAATAGCAATGCAAAAGACTTTGCACGTATAGGTAAGCTTATGTTAGATAGTGGTAAACATAATGGAGTTGAAATTATAGACAGCACTTATTGGGCAAATAGTATAAAACCTTGTGGCATAACTACAGAAAAAGGTGGGGTTTGTGATTATTATGGATACCAATGGTGGATTGATCCTGAACATAAAGAAGTGTTTTATGCAAGAGGCATTTTAGGGCAGTATATCATTTGCATTCCAAGTAAACAAATAGTAATTGTACGTTTAGGAAAGCTTACTTCACCAATTAGAGTAAATACTGTACCCAAAGAAGTAAGGGCTTTAATAAATTGGGGATATGAATATTGATGATTGCTTAATTTAATATTTAATAATTGTAAAAGTAAATAATACTTTGTGAGCTTTGCTCCTTTGTTTTCTTTGCGTGAAACTAAACTATGATTGGAATAAACTTTTCTTCATTAAAAAAAAGCAACAACAGCAAAAGTCAATTCGAGCAAATGCTCGATATGTTTTTGCAATTGCTTAACTATACCAATGGCGATGCTTCAGAAGCTTTAAGTTGGATGAATGAATTAGATAAACAATATAAGTTTACTACCAACGACTATGGCATGGGCAATTTTATTGAAGATTTAAAAGAAAATAATTACTTACAAGAAAATCCTGTAAACGGTAACTTTAATATCACTTCAAAAACAGAACAAAGCATAAGACAAAAAAGCTTAGAAGAAATTTTTGGCAAGATGAAAAAAAGCAAGCAAGGCAATCATCTTACCAAAAAAACAGGCAGTGGCGACGAACAAAACTCTAACTTAAAACCATACAGTTTTGGCGATAAATTAGAGCATATAGATTTTACAGAATCTATTAAAGCTGCCCAAATAAATCATGGGATTGAAAGTTTTACTTTACAACACGATGATATACAAATAAGAGAAACCGATTTTAAAGCTCAAACCTCTACGGTGCTAATGATTGATATTAGCCATAGTATGATTTTGTACGGAGAAGATAGAATTACACCAGCTAAAAAAGTAGCTATGGCTTTAAGCGAGTTAATTACTACAAAATATCCAAAAGACACCTTAGATATTGTAGTTTTTGGCAACGATGCTTGGCCTGTGCAAATTAAAGACTTACCCTACTTGCAAGTTGGCCCCTATCATACAAATACAGTTGCTGGCCTAGAATTAGCAATGGATATTTTAAGACGCCAAAAGAACAATAACAAGCAAATTTTTATGATTACCGACGGTAAACCAACTTGTTTGAAAATTGGTGGAAAATATTATAAAAACAGCTTTGGTTTAGACAGAAAAGTAGTTAGCAGATGTATTAATTTGGCTGCACAGTGCAAAAAATTAAAAATACCCATCACTACTTTTATGATAGCCACAGACCCTTATTTACAAAAGTTTGTTCAAGAATTTACCGAAACCAACAATGGCAAAGCATATTTTGCTGGGCTAGATAACTTGGGGAGTTTTATTTTCAAAGACTTTGAAAGTGGCAAACAAAAAAGGGTGTATTAATAATAAAGAGTAGTTTAAAAAATCAAACTAAACTAATGAAATATTTATTAACTGCAATTTATATACTAGTAGTAACCAGCAGCTTTTCACAAAAAGAAATTAGAAGATTTTCTATTGGAGTATCCAATGAGAAAATAATAAACACCTACTCATTTCTTAATGATGAGAAAAATAAAATTCTAATAATTGGTGAATCTAAAAAAGAATATTCAATTAAAGTAATTGATTTAATTAAAAACGATTCTAGTGAAGCTATTTTCTCTAAGATTGAAATTGAAGGCTCGTTTTTTAGTGCCAATTTTAATCAACAAAGTTTAGATATTGCTTTTATATCTTCAGATAATGGTTTTATACTAACTTGTATTACGTTAGATTATTCAACTAGTAAGTTCTATCTTAAATTTACTAGAGATATAGATTATAAAGATTCATATAGCTGCTTTTTTAAAAATGATGTTTATTTTTACAATTTTATTTATTCCGAAAAATTTAAAAAGCTTGTACTAAGAAAATTCGATAGTAATTTTTCTTTTAAAAAAACTGAAATTGATATTACTCAAAACTTCGAAAGCAAAGACTATTCTTACAAAGAGTTTTTTAATTTGTTTGAAATGAATCGTCATTCTTTTTGTGAGTATGATGAGAAAGACATTCTTAAAACAAGTTCATCATCAAAATTATATTTCAACAGTAATGGCTCCATATCTTATTTACTTGATAAATTCTCAAAGTATAACGTATACGCATCCTTCAACTTTAGCACTCAAAAAATTACTGTAAATAAAATTGAGAAAAACAATAAAGTTTGTCCAAAAAACTCTTTAGGAGACATCGCTTCGACTAGTGTTTTGTATAAAAATTATTTAATTACATCTGCTTCTTGCAGTCATGCTTTAAGATATGATGTTTTAGATGTAAACTCAGGCATAGTTCTTAAGAATTACAACTTATTAGAAACTGATAAAACAAATAACTATATTATTTTCAAAGAAGAAGAGGGAAAAGAAAAAACTTCAAATCAACAGGATGACTTTAGTAAAATACTCCAAAAAATTTCAAATAATAAAAGGTACTTTATTGCTTGCCATGATGTAACAGATAGTGCCTTTGAGGTTAAAATTGGATCAGTCGAAAACAAACCAATTACTAATGACCTAAGTTTTTGGTCTGTCGCAGATCTTAGTTTACAAACAAATGGTTTAATAAACGGAAATACAATTTATAGTAATCCATACATTGGATTAGGAAGTGCCTTTTTTCAATTGCTTGCAAATAATTCCCAAAAGAATATGGCTGTTAAAAGTCATAATATAAATGCAATTATTCCTAAAGAAGAGTTGATGAATAATCGTTTTTCAAAATCAAATTATTTAATAAACAATCTGCACAAATACAATCTAGAAAGAATTGCCTTAACCAATACTACAGATAAAGTTTTTATAAAACCATCTACTGAACAAGAATTATTAAGAAAAAGAATTAAAGATTTTATTGAAGACTCCTCTGATAAACTTCTAATTATAAATAGCGATTTGTTTTCTTTAAAAAAACAAGTATATTTTTACAACATCGATTCAAAATATGTTTCACTAGTAGAGTTTTAAAACACTAAAAATGTCAATCCATAAAGAAGTAAAAAAAGTAACTACCAATACTTTATTAAAAATGAAAGCAGCTGGCGAAAAAATAGCCATGATTACTGCATACGATTTCAGTTTTGCAAAACTATTTGATGCCGCAGGTATTGATGTAATTTTAGTGGGCGACAGTGCAAGCAATGTAATGGCTGGCCACGAAACTACTTTACCAATTACACTAGACCAAATGATTTACCATGCACAAGGCGTTGTACGTGGTATAAACAGATGTTTGGTAGTAGTTGACATGCCTTTTGGAACATATCAAAGCAATAGTGATATTGCCCTTGCAAGTGCTATAAAAATTATGAAAGAGTCGGGTGGTCATAGCATAAAACTAGAAGGTGGTGAAGAGGTGGTTGAAAGCATTAAAAAAATTGTAAGTGCTGGTATTCCTGTAATGGGCCATTTGGGTTTAACTCCTCAAAGTATTTATAAATTTGGCACTTATACAGTACGTGCCAAAGAAGAAACTGAAGCAGAAAAACTAAAGAGAGATATTAAATTGTTAGAGGCAGCTGGTTGCTTTGCAGTTGTACTTGAAAAAATTCCTGCAAAATTGGCAAAAGAAGTTAGTGAAAGTGTAGGTATTCCTACAATTGGTATTGGTGCTGGTCCAGATTGTAATGGTCAGGTATTAGTAATGCACGATATGCTTGGTATAAACACAGAATTTAAACCTCGATTTCTCCGTCAATACTCCAACCTTGGAGAGCAAATTACAAATGCCATTCAACAATATGTTGGTGATGTGCGTGGTGGTAATTTTCCTAAT
>JBMLOQ010000116.1:1265-8620 GCA_049242885.1 Chitinophagaceae bacterium | reverse complement strand
ACAACAAAGAACAATACTTACAAACATTGTGGCTACTCTAGGTTTTAAGTTTTAACTGATACAATCATCAATAAAGCGTAGAAAATTGTTTACCTAGTTCCTTCTGCATGAAAATTAAAATAATCTTGCAGAAGGTTTTTGTACTTTCTAGGTCTTTGGATTTTAAAAACGGGATATTATAACTTCAATAGTTTAAAAACTCACTTACTTTAATCAAAATAAACTAGTTTTTAAGTTTTTCATTAAACTAAATCAAAATTAAGATTGTTTAATAACATAGAAACTGCGTTTTTTCGCAGTGCTTAATTTTTATGAATGATTTAAACAATACAGGAGTATACTCAAAAAAATTTTTAAGCTTTACTCCAGCCGACTTGCAAAGTGAGGAAGCGAAATATTTTAAGAATACTTTGCCTAAATTCTACAATGAATCTATTTATATATTCTCTTTTAGGCAAAATAAATTAATATATGCTGATGGCTGGGAAGATGTTTTAGGCTACAAAGACAATGAAGTTTCCATTTTACAAATTACGATGAGTACAGTAAAAGAGTATGCCATTTATAGCAATGAAATTGATGATAAAGCCATGCTATTTATACACAACTGCACTGAAAATGTTGGTGAGTACGCTATTACTAAAGAGCTTAAAAAATACCACAAAAACGGAAGTGAAGTGCCAATTATATCTAAAGTTAGAATTAAAACTGTTGTGGATGGAAAAATGGATTATTTAATAGGAAGATTTCAGGTAAATCATAGTCTTAATTTCGGTAAGATAATGAAGTTTGAATTTCATGGACCCGAAAAAGCTGAGATGTATAACATGCTTAACAAAAACATTTTTATACATTTAGATATTACCGAAAAAGAAAAAGAAGTTATTCGCCTTGCTTCCAAAGGCTTTTCTTTAAAAGAGATTGCTAAAGAGTTTAATGTTACACAATCGGCAATTGAAAAAAGGTTGTTTCCTTTATATAAAAGATTTGATTTGAAAAGCTTACCGCATTTGATAAGTTTTGCCTACGAAAACAATATACTTCCATAAAAAAGCCTCGATTGTATCGAGGCTTTGTGGTGTGGGCCGGGATCGAACCGGCGACACAAGGATTTTCAGTCCTTTGCTCTACCGACTGAGCTACCGCACCATCCCTTTTGGGGTTGCAAATATAGGTTTTACAATATAATTTACAAGTTTTTATTTAAAATTTTAAACTTTTCCTTTTTTATATATCGGCACAGTGCTACAAGGCTCGCCATACATTATACTTTTTACTACTGGCTTTAATTTAGTTGTAATTGCTACATAAGCTTTTGTAGATATTGGCTGCTCTCCACAGCCTTTTACAACAACTCTTTTATCTAAATATTCTTCTGCATTTATATCTTTAATACTATTTACTAATAATTCGTTTTTAATTTCTTCTTCATTTCCAAAAGCAATAGTATTTGCAATTGGTTGCAAATAATGTGCAGCCAACATATAAGCCCACATGGGTACTATAGCATCAGCACTGCATGTTATAGCTACATTTTTATTTTCGTAAGCTACCCAATTAAATGTTTCTAAAGCTGCTCTATAATCTTTTTCTTTTAAAATTAAACCCATAAACAAGAAGTCTTTTAAATCAAACATTTTAATTGGTTCTTTTGGTAAAAAATCTTCTAAATTCAAAGTTACAATACTGCTTTGAGCCACTTTATTTACTATAGTATTTTCCATAATGCTTACAAAAGTATTGTGTAATTAAAAATCATGGTTTCGGTTGTAGAAATTGTTGTAAAACAAAAGAGGCTGCCTTTTTACAAGCAACCTCTTTTTCTATAATTTTCAGCCTTTTTTTAATAAAAATCTCCTCTGTTATCTTTAATTGTTGCCGCTTTTCTTAGGCCTGCAGAAATATTACTTGCACTACCTTTTACACTTTGCAATAATTGCTGTTTTAAAACATCAATAGTTAATGTGCTAGGTTTTGCTCCTATCAAATCTGTTTTTAAAACAAATACACCACCATTACCTGCAATTGGTTCAGTAACCTTTCCTTTGTTTGAAGCATTAAATGCAGCTCCAATAAACTTAGGTTCTGCATTACCTAAAGCTGGTATAAATGGTTGTGAAAATTGTAAGCTATCTAATTTTTGTACAACTGTTCCTGTACTTGTAGCAAATGCTTCTAAAGTGTTGCCTTTAAATTTAGTTTCAATAATTTGCTTTGCTTTTTTCTCGTTTCTTATCAAGTTTTCTACTAATGGTCTAAGTGTTGTAGCAGAAGGAACACCAACTTTGTTAATAGCTACTAACATTGCCACTACATATTTATTGTTTACATCAAAATAGCTTTTTGTAACATCTCCTACACTACTTTCATAAGCCCAACGAACCAAATTTCTATTGTTGCCTAAGCTAGGTACCATTGCATCAACTTTCTTAAACTCTCCAGATGTAATGGCATTCATTTTATCTTTTGTAATGGCTTCGTCAAACGATTTTCCACTACCAGCTTTTGCTATAAAAGTAGATGCTTGATTTTTAACATTGACATCAGTTTCGTTGCTTACAGTAATTGGTTTTGCCATGTATGCGATGTTATAGGCTGTTTGACTACCTTTTTGCCCTAAAACTTCAATATAGTGATAGCCATACTCGGTTTGAACAATCCCTTTGCTTCCTACTGGTTTTCCAAAACAAAATTCGTTGAAGCTAGCAACCATTCTTCCACTTGGAAAGTAATCATAAATACCTTTTTTATCTTTACTTCCCTCATCTTCAGATTTTGCTAAGCAAAGGCTATCAAAGCTTTTACCTTTTGCAATATCCATCATTACGGTATCTGCTAAATGTTTTGCTGTACTATCATCTCTTACCATAAATGATTGACCAGTTTGTGGGTCTCTATCTTTTGTTTTAAATAAAATGTGACGAACTTTTGCACTATCTGGCATTGCTTTAATTCCAACCATTTTAGCAACTACATAGTTATTACCATCAATGTATGGGCCATAAGTTTGTCCTACACTTAGTTTAAACAAGCTGTCTTTAACTGGTTGGTTTATTTGTGATTTGCTAATGTATCCATTAAAGTATGGTAAACTAGAATTGTTTTTTGCAAAAAAACTTTCAGCATCTGCTGTGGTTTCTAAGGTTTGTTTATACGTTAATAGCTTTGCATAAGTGGCTTGGCTATCAGATTTACTTGGCTGAGCATCAAAACTCACAAATTTTATAATTCTTGTTTCCTCATCTTTTTCGTATTGCTTAGCATGCTTATTTCCATAAGCTACAATTTCATCATCACTTACTTTAACTGTGCTGTCTGCAATCGTATTATAAGGTACTGCTACATAGCTAACATTTGCAATACTATTATTATCTGATAGTTGCTTTTCTACTAACCATTTTGGCACATAGGCAGATTGTGATAAAATAGCATTGTATTTATTGTTTAAAGTTTGTAAACGAGTTACATTAACTAACTCAGCTACTTGCTTTAACTCTTCTGCTTTTTTGCTTTTTTTAATTTGAGCTAAAACTTGTTTTGCTTGATCAACATTAGGAAAGCCTGTTTTTGGATCGGTAAACTGCTGCATTAGCTGAGAACCTGGTTTGTATAACTCTTCGTTTAGTTGTTTATCGCTAAAGCCTAAGCCCAAAGCCTCAAACTCTTCCTCTAAAAGCACTTTATTAATTTCCTGATCCCACAATTGTGTTCTTGTTTGTTCATACTGAGCAGCGTTTCCTCGAGAATATAATTCTACTTTTTTCTCAAATTCAGCTCTATCAATTGTAACTCCATTTACTTTTCCTAAAGTGGAATTGTTTGAAAATACACTTCCTTGTTTTCCTAAACCATCTTGTAAGATAAATGCAATTAATGCTAATCCTAACAAAATAAATATAATCCAAGTGCCACGGTCTCTAATGCTTTGAATAACAGACATAATTATACAATATATTTTTTTAAAGGTTGCAAAAATAGGGTAATTGAAGTACCCACCAAATTGAGTATTTTATAGGCTTTTGCTTATTGGCAAACAGTTTGGGCTACTAGGTTGTTGGTTTGCCTATTAAAACTACAAAAGGAGCTACAAATCTTCCTAAGTAGCTGGTTTTAAACAACTTAGGTAGCAAATTAATTATTTTTAACAAAATACGTTTTAATAATAAATGATGAACATTGTAAAACCCATTGTAAGATGTAAGCTTAAATCCATTTTGAAAATACAATTTTTTATACTGAAACTGGGTTAGCATTTGTTCGGTATAGCATGCTGTAATTGGATTGCAAGTGTTGTATTTGTTTTTTGGAGGGTTTGGCATTTGTTGATTAATTAAAAATTGTTCAACACAAGTTTCAATGTCTTTTTTATTTAATCCTCTAGTAGCAATTGCCAAATCGTTTATTTCTTTTTGCTTTAATTCTGGTGCTTTTTGAACAATTAATTGCTTACGTACCTCTAAAAAAGCTTTGCCAGCATAAATACTTCCACCTTCGTAATCTCCTTTTAAATCGTATCCTTCGTACTCATCTTTATGCATTATTTGGTATAACTGATATCTTTTAATCATATTATCATACACCGAAGCAGTTGAAAAAGCAATAACAATATTTGGGTTAACTATTTTCATTGCCTTTAAAAGAAAATCTACGCTATAAACATGCTCAATAACATCGGTTCCAATGCATATATTTGGTTTTTCAGATGATGTAGTATAGTGTTTTAAAACTTCGTTTTCATTACCCAAAATAAAGCCATCTATTGTAATTTTAAGCTTGTCACTTAGCTGCTTTATGGCATGGATAAACTCTGGCCTAATGTCACAAACTTCTACTTTTTTAACACCACAAAACTTTGCAAAAAAGGCCAGCAAACCATTACCTGCACCAAAATCGAGCAGCATTGTATTTTCTAAGGAAAGATTGGCTGTTTCAATGGTTTTTTCTAAAATAAAAGCATAAATTTCTAAATGATATGTTTTTTGGTTGATGATATATTGCAAATAATCCTTTGTATATCCTTCCATCTCAACTTCATCTAAATTTAAAGTAGATAGAAGTTTATAAAAGGGCTTGATTTGGTTTTTAATGTGCACTATTAGTAATTATTTATTTTTTTCTAGCACCAAAACCACTTTATTAAAATCGGCTGCAGCATTAATAACTTTTACAAATTCGTTGATTTGAGTAATGGGATATTTAGTTTGCTTATAGGTTTCTATAATTTTTATATTTACGATGTTTCCATCAATAGTATATGTACTTACAAAGCCCATTGTTTCTGCAGCTTTATCATCTTTATAAACAATATTAAAATTTAAATCGTTTAAATTTTTTACTTGATACCCTTTTGGAATTTCAAACTTAATGGTTCTATCCAGCACATGAGGATAGTCAATTTCAATAGGCAATTTTCTTTCTTTTTCTTGATACATTTGAACTTGTTCGCCAATTATTTCTCCAATTTTTAGTAAAATTTTACTTCCTGCATTTTCACACAAATCAGCTGTATGAATTGTACCACTTATTACTAGAGGATTATTTTTGGTTAGGTTATCGAAGCTGCTATTTTCTACTTTAATATTTTTAATATTTTCACTTTTTGCCAAGCTTTTTAAAATTTCCTTAGTTGTTTCGTCTTGTTTTTCTTGAGGTAAATACACATAAATTGGCCTGTATGGCACCGAGCCATAGCCTTTAAATATTTGTTTAGCCTCTATAATTACGGTATCTAATGTTTCATCAAACTTTAATGTAGCCTCTAAGTTGTGGGCATGTTTTTCGAATGGTTCCATTGCAATATTGCCAAAAGTGCCGATTGCTGCTTTAAGCTCTCCAATGGTTGTGGTTTTTAAAAAAAGTCCACGAGTTGCCGCTAGTTGATCTTCAATAAACGGATATCGTAATGTTGGATTAAACGGAGAAATATATTTTCCTGTTTTTGGAAAATAGAAAATTATCTCTTCTACATTTCGCCAATTTTCGAGTGTTTCATCTATTGGAGCATTTGACCTTTGGCTTGGAAAAACAATTTGGTAATTTACTCCAAGTTTTTCAAAGCTATTAGCAAACATTTTTACCATTCCATCTCTATTAGTAAGTTTTGTTTTAAGAATTTCTTCAACATCATCTGCATTTTCGCTTACTACTTTTTCCTCGCCATTTATAGTTGTTTTAATAAACTCTTCAATTGCTATAATTTTATTTTCATCTGTTGCTGTTTCATTTAACTTCAACTTTTTTAAATAGCCTTCTAATGCTTTTGTTTCTTTGGGGTTTAAAGTAGTATAGTAGCCATACATTCTTTTAGCAAAATCTTTCCAAGTATTTATTCTGGCAGTTTCATTATTGGCCAAATTGTAGGCTAATTTATATTCCACCCTCATTAAATATGGATCTTTAAAGGCATATTTTTCGGTTTGTAGTGTTTCAATATTTTTTTGTGTAGCTACAATATATCTTTTATCGTTTATTAAAGAGTCTTTACTTACTTCAAATCCGTTGTATCCTTTAGCCTCAAACCTTAAATGGCCTGGCGTAATTATATATAAACTTGCCACTTGAATAGGTGTGTTGCTGTTTTGAAAATATTCTCCCCCAAAAACACTAATTGGGCGTTTAATGCAATAATTATACTCCACTTCGGCACCAACTTCAACGCCTTCCATGGCAAATAGCTTATACATTCTGCCTTCTTCTTCTATCTCTTTTATTTTATCATCAGTAATATTAATTACCTTACCTGCTTTAGTAATTGTGCGAGCCTTAATACTTACAATTTCTGCCATTCTACTTGTTGGGATATAAATTTTATTATACATTTCTACACCCTTACTATCATTAATTTTTATAAGTTTATAATTGGTAGTGTACATAAATACTGCTTCTTGTTTACCAATTTCTTCTACTTTATATTCAATAATTCTGGTGTCTTCTAAGGCTACAGCACTTTCCTTTTCAAATTGAGTATTTATAGTATGCAAAATTGGATTGCTTTGCCATTTGTCGGTTGGCACATAACTATTATTTGATTGTGACAGTGCAATTGTGTTTAGAGCAATAGCAATGCAGCCTAGCAGTAAATGCTTCATATTGTAAATATTATTTTGGTAATAAAAATAAGGAGATTGATTTAAATTTCTTGCAAGAAAATACAATATTAATTTTAAAACGCTATTAACAAATCAGCGTTTGTGTGAAATTAAGTTGTGGCATGAAAATCGAACCAACTTAAGTTGTTTAACGGCTTATTTAAAGTGTATTGATGAAAAGCTTCGTATTTGTTTTTGGCCTCCTCTACTAATATTGGATTTGCTTCAACTGCCAAAACATTATACCCACTTTTTAGGTAGTGTATT
>JBMLOQ010000116.1:0-1165 GCA_049242885.1 Chitinophagaceae bacterium | reverse complement strand
TATTGGATTTGCTTCAACTGCCAAAACATTATACCCACTTTTTAGGTAGTGTATTGCATCTTCTCCTTTATGCATTCCAATATCGAAAATTAAATTTGGGTTTATCATATACAGTAAACAAATGAGTTGATTTTTTAGATTTTAATTATCAAGGTTACTTATTTCAGTATCATTTTCATTTTGTTCGTTTTGAGATAGTGCATTGGCTTGTTCTTCTGCTATTTCTGCATCTCTATTATCGTTCCATTCTACAATAAAATTATTTTTTCCTTCGCCCATTACAATTTTCATAAACCTGCTTTGGGATAATTCGAGCAACGATAAAAACAAGAAAATGGCATGTATTCTATCTTCACAAACCTCAAAAATTTTCTCAAAACTTACAGTTTTTCCTTTTTGTACAAAACCTAACATATAATCTCTACTACCCTCCATTGTATGATTATATTGTACTACAGTATGAATAGGCTTGTGTTGTTTATCGTGTACACGCTGCATTACTTTTTCAAAAGCTTTCATTAGCTTAAATAGAGTAATGTTTTGTATTTCAGTTCCTTCGCTACTTAGTTCTCCTATATAAGCCAACTCTTTATGCAAATTGCCACGTTTTATCATTTGCATTCTTAAAGCTTCAAGGTTAGCCATTTCTTGGGCTGCTTCTTTAAAGCGTTTGTACTCAAGGATTTTATCAACCAATTCTTGCCTTGGGTCTACTTCGTTTCCTTGAGCATCAACTTCTTTTCGAGGTAATAGAAGTTTTGCTTTTATACGCATTAGCGTGCTTATAAATAGTATAAACTCGCTACTTAATTCTATATTTAATTTTTCTTGAGCATGGATATAGTCTAAAAAATCATTTGTGATTTTTGTAATGGGTATGTTGTAAATATCCAACTCATCTCTTTCAATAAAAAACAATAACAAGTCGAACGGACCTTCGAATTGTGGCAACTTTATTTGATAGTTAGGTGTACTCATTAATTTTATTTAAACACAAAGCCCATTTAATTTTTAGAATATAAATGGGCTAAAAGAAATTTCGTTTGTTTTATTTAAACTCTCCACACATTTCAGCTGGTATTACCCAAGCATCAAATTGCTCGCTAGTCATATGTTCAAAATCTAATCCTTTTAGTTTATATTCTAATGCAGCTTGCTTTAATGT
>JBMLOQ010000115.1:0-13813 GCA_049242885.1 Chitinophagaceae bacterium | reverse complement strand
TTCTCATGCCTCTTTCATGGCCACCACCATCCATTTGGGCAGTAACTTTTACACGAGGGTTTTTTCTACGAACGTATAAAGCACCAATTCCTTTAGGACCATACATTTTATGACCAGTAAAAGTCATTAAATCAATTCCATCTTCAATAACATTTACAGGAATTTTACCTACAGCTTGTGTAGCATCTGTAAAAAACAAAATACCATTCTTTTTAGCTAATGCTGCTATTTCTTTAACAGGTTGTATTACACCTACTTCATTATTAGCGTACATTATTGCTATTAGTATCGTAGTTGGTTTTATGGCAGCTTCCAAAGCTTTCAAATCTATTAAACCATCTTCTTGAACATCTAAATAGGTAACATCGCCACCCATTTTTTCAATGTGTTTACAAGTATCTAATACAGCTTTATGCTCTGTAGTTACTGTAATTATATGGTTTCCTTTACTAGCATACATTTCGTACACACCTTTTATTCCCAAGTTATCACCCTCAGTTGCACCACTTGTAAAAATAATTTCCTTTGGATCGGCACCAATTAATGCAGCTACTTGCTCGCGTGCATAATCTACAGCTTCTTCAGCAGCCCAACCAAAAGGATGATTACGACTAGCTGCATTTCCAAAATTTTCTGTAAAATATGGAATCATAGTTTCTAAAACCCTTGGATCCATTGGGGTTGTAGCATTGTTGTCTAAATAAACCGGTAACTTAAGCATAAAATTAAAATTGTTATTTACTAACAGGGGCAAAAGTAAGCTATTGATTTGTATAATTTTGACCATTAGCTTGTTAAACAATCGATTTTCCCTCTATCGAAATTAAAACAATTTTATATGAAAAAGGTTGAACATATTGGTATTGCAGTTAAAGATTTTAAAACATCTATACCGTTATACGAGAAATTATTAAACACCAACTGTTATAAACAGGAATTAGTGCAAAGTGAGCAAGTAAATACTGCTTTTTTTAAAATAGGTGAAACCAAAATTGAATTACTTGAGAGTTTGCAACCAAATGGGGTAATTGCAAAATTTATAGATAAAAAAGGAGAAGGCATACACCACATTGCATTTGATGTAGAAGATATTGAGGCTGAAATGAAACGTTTACAAGGAGAAGGTTTTGTTTTGCTAAATGAAACGCCCAAGCTAGGTGCAGATAATAAATTGGTTTGTTTTTTACATCCTAAAGGTACAAATGGGGTTTTGGTGGAGCTTTGTCAAGAAATAAAATAAAACTTAGTTTACACAATTTTGTTAGAAACTAAAAAACCTTATTTTCGGCAAGTGTAATTTTTACACACTAACTTTTAATAACGATTGCAAATGAGTACAGCCTACACTGGTACTAAGCCACAATTAACTTTTTGGCAAATCTTTAATATGTGTTTTGGATTCTTTGGAATTCAATTTGGATGGAGTTTACAAATGGGTAACATGAGTGCCGTTTACGAATTTTTAGGAGCAAAACCCGAAGAAATTCCTGGGCTTTGGCTTGCTGCACCCATGACAGGTTTGCTAGTACAACCCATAATAGGTTATTTAAGTGATAGAACTTGGCACCCAAAATTGGGTCGTAGAAGACCCTACTTCTTAATTGGTGCAATACTTAGCTCTCTTGCTCTTTTTGTATTACCTAATTCATCTGCAGTTTGGATGGCTGCTGGAACATTATGGATTTTAGACTCTTGTATTAACATTAGTATGGAGCCTTTTAGGGCTTTTGTTGGCGATAATCTTAACGATAAACAAATGAGTTTTGGCTATGCTATGCAAAGTATGTTTATTGGTTTGGCAAGTTTTATTTCGGGCTATTTGCCTTCAAAACTTGTACAATGGAAGTGGCTTGGCATTACAAGAGAAAAAGGAGCTGGTGGTATTCCTGAAAATATTATGTGGAGTTTTTATATTGGAGGAGCTGTTTTTTTTATTGCAGTTGTATATACTGTGATGTTTAGTAAAGAATATCCTCCAACCAATCCTAATTGGAAAGAAGATTTAAAAAAAGAACAAGGCAAAGGCATTGTTGCCGAAATTATTGATGCTGTAAAAAATATGCCAACCCAAATGAAACGTTTGGCAGTTGTAAACTTTTTAACTTGGCCAGGGTTATTTTTAATGTGGTTTTTTTACAGTACAGGATGTGCAGCCCAAATTTTTGGTGGTGACGCTAAAACTAGTACAGAGCTTTACACCAAAGGTTTAGAACATGCTAACGAAACATCTGCCATTCTAAACTTAGTAACCTTTATATTCTCCTTTACCTTACCATTTTGGGTAAGTAAAATAGGTAAAAAATACACCCACACTTTGTGTTTATTAATTGGAGGTGCTGGGTTAATTTCAGTTTTTTTTATTCATAATCCATCTTACTTATTTATATCTATGGGTATGGTTGGTATTGCTTGGGCTTCTATTTTATCAATGCCTTATTCCATGCTTGCTGGTTGCTTACCAAAAGAAAAAATGGGTATATATATGGGTATTTTCAACTTTTTTATTGTGTTGCCCGAAATTTTAGCTTCTTTATTTTTTGGAAAAATAATGGAACATTTTTTAGATAATAACAGATTAGCTGCTGTTCTTATTGGTGGATGCTTGCTAACCGTTGCTGGAATAGTTTGTGCTTTTATTGTAAAAGAAAATAAAGAACCAGCAGTAGCTTAAACAAATAATTTTTATGAAAAAAATAGTAATTTTAATAACCCTAGTTTGTAGTTTTTCTACAAGTATAAATGCACAAATAACAGTTTACCCTACAAATTGGTGGGTAGGCATGAAAACTAATAAATTACAACTTTTAATAAAGGGGGAGTACAGTGAGTTTAACAAAGAAAAAGTTGCAATTAAATACCCTGGTGTAAAAATTGAAAAAGTAAATAAACTAGAAAATGGCTCTTACATATCAATAGACATTAGCATTGCACCTAATACAAAACCAGGCAATGTAGTAATAGAGTTTATTGACAAAAACAAAGCTCATGCCGTAAATTGGGAGTTAAAACCTCGTAGAACTAATCGGGGAAACAGCTTTGCACAAGGTGTAAACAGTACTGATAATATTTATTTACTTATACCAGATAGATTTAGCAATGGCGACAAAAGCAATGATAAAATTGCTGGCATGCTAGATCAAAGTTTAAACAGAGAAAAAGATAGTATTTATACAAGGCATGGTGGCGATATTCAAGGAATAATTAACAACCTAGATTATATAAAAAACATGGGTTTTAATACCCTATGGCCTTTGCCATTAATAGAAAATAATCAACCCGACAGAACAGAACATGGCTATGCTTTTACCAATCATTACTCCATTGAACCTCGTTTAGGTGGAGCAAATATGTACAAAAAGTTAAGCGATGAATTGCACAAGCGTGGCATGAAGCTAATGCAAGATGCCGTTTACAATCATATTGGTGATATGCATATTTTATTTTTAGATAAACCTGCCGAAGATTGGTTTCATAAATGGCCAACTTTTACTCAAACTAGCTATAAAGACCAAGTAATTTTTGACCCATACGCTTCACAAAAAGACCAAAAAATTACTCAAGATGGATGGTTTACTCAAAAAATGCCCGATTGGAACCATCATAATCCTTTTGTACAAAATTATCTTATACAACATGCTATTTGGTGTGTAGAAGAATTTGGCGTAGATGGCTGGCGAATAGATACATACATTTATAACGATCTAAAATTTATGAATAAATGCAATGCAGCATTAATTAACGAATATCCCAAAATGACCATGTTTGGTGAAACTTGGGTGCATGGTGTTCCTAACCAAGCGTATGTTGCAGAAAGCAATTTAAATGTTGGTTTTAAAAGCAATTTACAAGGCGTTACAGATTTTCAAACTTTGTTTTATGGAATAAATCCAGCCATGAACGAAAAATTTGGATGGACCGATGGTGTAAATAAATTATACAGCACACTTTGTGCAGACTATTTATATAAAGATGCCAACAGAAATTCCATCATGCTCGACAATCATGATTTAAGCAGATGCTTTACCACTTTTGGTGAAGACATTAATAAAATGAAAATGGCTTTTGCGTGGTTATTTACTTGTCGTGGAATTCCTCAATTATATTATGGTAGTGAAATATTAATGAAAGGAGCCACTAACCCCGATGGCTGGGTAAGGCTTGATTTTCCTGGTGGATGGGAAGGAGATGCTAAAAATGCTTTTACACAACAAGGATTAACTGATGATGAAAAAATGATGCAGAATTATGTAAAAGCACTAGCCAATTTCCGTTTAAAATCTTCGGCCATTACCAAAGGTAAAATGATGCAATATGTGCCAAAAGATGGCTTGTATATTTACTTTAGATACGATGAAAAACAAACTGTAATGTGTGTAATGAATACAGACGACAAAGAAAGAACTGTAAATTTTAACGAGTTTGAAGAACGCACTAAAGGTTTTACAAAAGGTAAAAATGTAGTAGATGGAAAATCTGTAGAAAGTAGTTTTACAATTCCAGCAAAAAACATGTGGGTTTTGGAATTAAAATAGAATATTAATAAGTGCAAAGCTGAAGTTTGAAGTTGTTTTTAAACTTCAATTAATTTACAAACCATTTGTAAAATAAATAATTTGGTATAATCATTGATTATACTTTTGTAAAAACAAGAACATGAAAAAAATATTTGTTGCACTAAGCTGCCTTGCAATTACTCAAATAGTAAATGCACAACCACCTAAAGGAGATGCCAATAAAGGAATGACTTTTGGTGAAAAGATTGAAGCCACAGAAGCCATTGGTACAGATGAGTTGGCTACTAAGTTAGAAGAAGCGAAAAAGTTAGAAGTTAAAGTACAAGGTGTAGTTTCTCAAGTATGTAGTAAAGAAGGTTGTTGGTTAAAACTTAAAACAGCCAATGGCAATATGATGGTTAAAATGAAAGACCACAAGTTTTTAGTTCCATTAAGTATGGAAGGTAAAACTATTGTTGCTAAAGGATTTGCTGAGAAAAAAGTAACTAGTGTAGAAATGCTAAAACATTATGCTGAAGATGCAGGAAAATCAAAAGCAGAAATTGAAGCAATAAAGGAACCAAAAACTGAAATTATATTTCAGGCTACTGGTATTGTTGTAGTAGAATAATTCTTTTAAAATAGATTTTAATAAAAAAAGAGATTGATTTATGTTCAATCTCTTTTTTTATGTTCTATAAACTCATTAATAAAATTTAATCTCAGGCATTTAAACTTTCTTCTTCTTTTTGTTTAATGCTAAAAGTTAACTTATTATTTTCTTTATCAAATTCTACAATTACAACATCACCGTTTTTAACAGTCATGTTTAAAATTTCTTCCGCTAAAGGATCTTCCAAGTATTTTTGAATGGCTCGGTGCAATGGTCTAGCTCCAAACTGTACATCATATCCTTTGTCTGCAATAAAATCTTTGGCTTCGTTGCTTATATCAATGTTAAAACCAATATTGTTAAGCCTTTTTACCACATTACGCATTAGTATATCAATAATAGAATGTATGTTTTCTTTACTTAAAGAGTTAAAAATGATTACATCATCAATTCTATTTAAAAATTCGGGCGAAAAAGTTTTTTTCAACGCTTTTTCAATTACCCCTTTATTATTTTCTTCCTGATTTTGCATTCTTGCTGCAGTAGCAAAACCTACACCATCACCAAATTCTTTTAATTGGCGAACACCAATATTACTAGTCATAATAATCATGGTGTTTTTAAAATCAATTTTACGCCCTAGCCCATCGGTTAATTGTCCATCGTCTAAAACTTGTAGTAATATGTTATAAATATCTGGATGTGCTTTTTCAATTTCATCTAAAAGAATCACACTATATGGTTTTCTACGAACTTTCTCGGTAAGCTGGCCTCCTTCTTCATATCCAACATATCCTGGAGGGGCACCAATTAATCGAGTGATGGCAAATTTTTCCATGTACTCACTCATATCTATCCTTATCAAAGCATCCTCACTATCAAACATATATTTGGCAAGGCTTCGAGCCAACTCTGTTTTACCAACACCTGTAGGACCTAAAAATATAAAACTACCTATTGGTTTTTTGGGATCTTTTAAACCAACTCTATTTCGTTGTATTGCCTTGGTAACTTTAGCAATGGCATCATCTTGTCCAATAACCATACTTTTCATATCATCTCCCATTCTACGTAGTTTTTCAGTTTCTTCTTGCACCATACGTTTTACAGGAATACCAGTCATCATACTAATAACTTCGGCAATATGCTCTTCATTAATTGGAAAACGCTTGTTTTTGCTATCTTCTTCCCAACTGGTTTTTGCTCGCTCAAGCTCTTCACCCAATTTTTTTTCTTTATCTCTAAGGGCTGCTGCTTCTTCGAATCGCTGACTTTTTACAACTTTGTTTTTTTCTAATTTTACTTCTTCAATTTTCTTTTCAAGATCAACAATATCTCCAGGAACATTTATGTTTTTTATATGCACTCTTGCACCTACCTCATCTAAAACATCAATAGCTTTATCTGGCAGCAATCTATCTGTCATGTATCTATCACTCAATTTTACGCAAGCTTCTATAGCTTCATTATCGTAAACAACACTATGATGATCTTCGTATTTATTTTTAATATTGTTGAGTATTTGTATCGTTTCGTCAATGCTAGGCGGCTCTATTAAAACTTTTTGAAAACGCCTGTCCAAAGCTCCATCTTTTTCAATGTGCATTCTATACTCATCCAAGGTACTTGCACCAATACATTGCAACTCACCACGTGCTAATGCAGGTTTAAATATATTGCTAGCATCTAGGCTTCCACTTGCTCCACCTGCTCCAACAATGGTGTGAATTTCGTCAATAAATAAAATTACATCTCTATTTTTTTCTAACTCAACCATGATGGCTTTCATTCTTTCTTCGAACTGTCCACGGTATTTTGTGCCTGCTACAAGGGCAGCTAAATCTAGACTTATAACACGTTTGTCAAATAAAATTCTGCTTACTTTACGTTCTACAATTCTTAAAGCCAAACCTTCAACAATAGCAGTTTTACCCACACCTGGCTCACCTATTAATATGGGATTGTTTTTTTTACGACGAGATAGAATTTGAGAAACACGTTCAATTTCTGTTTCTCTTCCAATAATGGGATCTAAAGCACCTTGCTCGGCAAGTTTTGTAATATCTCTTCCAAAATTATCTAAAACAGGCGTTTTAGTTTTTGCGGCTGTTGCTTTTCCTGGCTGATTGGGATTTGGACGTTGAGTAAACGATTTGTCGTCATCATCATCATCATCTCTAAAACTGTCGTACATTTTAGGGATATCCTCATCTTTAGGATTGTTTAATGGGCGTTGTTGATTGGGCAATTCTACAATACCCAAATCATTTTTAAAAATGTCATAGTCCACATCAAACTGGTTGAGAATTTGAGTTGCTAAGTTCTCTTTATTTTTTAATATACTTAGCAATAAATGCTCTGGTTCTACCAATGGGCTTTTCCAAAGTTTAGCTTCTAAAACGGTTACACGAATTACTTTTTCTGCTTGCTTTGTAAGAGGCAAACTATTAATGTTGGCAATAATTTTACCAGTTTTATCTTTCACTGCAATTTCAACTTCTCTTCTCAATTCATTAAAATCTACATTAAGATTTTGTAAAACTTTCATAGCTACATTTTCGCCATCACGTATTATGCCAAGTAGCAAATGTTCAATTCCTATAAAATCATTTCCTAATCGTAAAGCTTCTTCTCTACTATAAGAAATAATTTCTTTTACCTGTACCGAAAAATTACTATCCATATAATATTTTTTGATGATGTTTTTTTAATTTATTAACCAAAGCAATAACAAAATTGTTCTAAAAATAAACTAGTATTTAATAAAATCGGAAGGTAGGGAAAACTTTATTTCAATTATTTAATTTTATAACGAATATTTTTACCCAATATTTGAACAAGTTTTTAATGTTTTTAAACTTTTTTGTTTTTGTATGGAAATCAAAATTGATACCAAAGAAAAATTTACAGTAATTACTCCTGTTGTTCCTTATTTGGCTGACAACATGGCAAACAATTTAATTGATAATTGTAAAAAAGCTTCTGAAAGTGCTGTAAACAATGTTATTTTAAATTTACAGCATGTAAGTGGTATTGATATAAACTTTGCTGCTAAAATTGCAACCTTACAGCAAAATAGCTACGAAGAAAACAAAAGTTTTGTAGTATGCTGTATGATAGAAAATGTAGAAAAAGTTTTTGAAGAAGCCGAACTATTGGAATTTTTAAATGCCACACCTACCGAAAGTGAGGCTTGGGATATTGTACAAATGGAAGAAATTGAAAGAGAATTACTAGATGATTTTGAAAAAGACAACTAATTTTTTTTCCATTTAAAAGTATTAATAAGATGTTCCACATCTTGCATTACAAATTTATTTACTGGCATAATGCTATCTTCATTAGGTGTGGCTTCAAAATAAATTGCTCCTCGCAAAAAATGAGTTGTACTATCGGTTAAAAAAAATTGATTATTAGTGGCTACATTTCCACCTACATTAAACATTAAACCATGAATATTGTTGGGTGTTTGTATCAGGGAATCTTCATTGCTATATGCTTTAGATTTATGTGCATCAGCAAGTTTAAAACTGTGTTTTAGCAAAGAATCTAATTTATATTTTCCAATTTGCTTATAACTAATATATACTTTGCCATTTAAGCTAGGAAACTCAATATTTATCCACCAAGGGTTTTCTGTGGCTTCTCCAAAAAACGAAGTGTCTTTTGTAATTGTGGCATAAGTAGGATATTCAAAACTATAAGGATAACCAGCTTGGTTAAAAACTTGATATTGGTGCTTGGGGAAATCAATTTTAAAATAACCCTTGGGTTTAATTACAGTATTATTGTTACAACCTATTATTACAGTATAAAATACTAGCACAAATATTTTTAAATTCTTTTTAAGCAAATTTTGCATAGTACAAATGTAAAAGATGGATTTAAAAAATACCAGTTAATGTTTTGTTAGGATAAAAACTTTCTATTCACTTACTTTGCTACACATTTATTTTTTTATGCAGTATATATTACAAGCTTTGTTTGTTGCAGCACTTGGTATTGCTAGTTTTTTGTTTTACAAAAAAGCTAGCGAAATACGCCGAAATATTTTATTAGGAAAAGATGAAGACTTCAGCGACAATAAGCCCCAACGCTGGAAAAACATGATTTTACTGGCACTTGGCCAAAAAAAGATGTTTAATAATCCACTAGTTGCCATAATGCATTTAATTATTTATGCAGGATTTATAATTATAAACATTGAAGTTTTAGAAATTGTAATTGATGGCATTACTGGCAAGCATAGAATTTTTGCTGAATTTATACCAACTGGTTTGTATAGGTTTTTAATAAATGTTTTTGAAATTTTAGCTTTTTTAGTATTAGTTGTTTGTGTTGTTTTTTTATGCCGAAGAAATATAATAAAGCTTAAACGCTTTGCTAGCAACGATTTAAAAGGATGGCCAAAAAGTGATGCCAATTACATTTTAATTACTGAAATTGTATTGATGAGTTTGTTTTTAGGCATGAATGCTTGTGACACTATTTTGCAAAGTCGAGGTGAACCACACTATATAAATACAGGCAACTTTGTAATTTCTCAATACTTACAACCTTTATTTAATGGTTTAAGTAGCCCAAGCTTAGTTGCTATTGAAAGAGTGGCTTGGTGGCTGCACATTTTGGGTATTTTGGCTTTCTTAAATTACTTACCTTATAGCAAACATTTGCATATAATGCTTGCTTTTCCAAATGCATATTATACAAGATTAGAAGCCTTAGGAACAATAAAAAATATGCCAGCTATACAAAACGAAGTGTTGTATGCTATGCAACCAGAGTTGGCACCTACTGATGCTGCACCTCCTGCAAGTTTTGGTGCTAGAGATGTAATGGATTTAAGTTGGAAAAATTTATTAGATGCTTATAGTTGTACAGAATGTGGCCGTTGCACTAGTGCTTGCCCAGCAAATATTACTGGCAAACTGCTTAGTCCAAGAAGCATTATGATGAAAACAAGAGATAGACTTGAAGAAGTAGGTAAAAACATAAATGCCAACAAATCTTTTGTGCCAGATAACAAATCGCTTTTACACGATTATATTACTGTTGAAGAATTACGTGCTTGTACTACTTGCAATGCCTGTGTAGATGCTTGCCCAGTAAGCATTTCTCCTCTAGAAATTATTACTGAGCTAAGAAGAAATTTAGTTATGGAAGAAAGCAATAGCCCACAAGAATGGAATGGCATGTTTAGCAATATAGAAAATAATTTTGCTCCTTGGAAGTTTAGTCCAGATGACAGAGACAAATGGGCACTTGAAGCTTAATGAATAGGATTATTTAAAACACCATTGGGATAATTAACTTCTACCAAAAACAAACCATGACTTGGAGGGGTAAAATTGGCTAAATTACAATTTTGTGCTTCAATAATTTCCTTAAACCTTTCTATAGAAATATTTTCTCTACCTACTTGCAACATGGTACCTACAAGGCCTTTAACCATTCCTCTTAAAAATCTATTGGCTTTTACCTGGTAAATTAAACAATCTTTTTCTTGTACCCATTGGCTATGTAAAATTTGGCAATTAAAATTATTAACTTGTGTGTGTTTTTTTGAGAATGTAGTAAAATTGCTGTAGGATTTTACTACTTGTGCAGCCTCTTTTAGAGCATCTATATTTATGTTAAACGGGAAATGCCAAGCTGTTTCTTTTAAAAAAGGATTTTTGGTTTGGTAAACAAAATACTCGTAGCTGCGATAATTTGCTAAAAATCTGCAATGTGCATCTATAGCTACATTATAAATGTTTTTAATTACAATATCTGGAGGCAAAATGGCATTTAGATTGTAAATATGTTTTCTTTCTAAAATCAAGTTAGTATCAACATGATAAAAGTTTTGTAAACTATGAACGCCTGCATCCGTTCGTGATGAGCCTGTAAGTTCTAACTTTTGATAAAAAAACACTCCAAATGCCTTTTCAACTTCACTTTGAATGGTATTTGCATTTTGCTGAACTTGAAAACCAGCATAATTTTTGCCATTATATGCAACCTCAATAAAATAACGAGGCATATTAATTATTTAACAAATCGGTAAACATTTCTTGTACTTTTTCTTCTTTAATGGTTGCTTTTAAAGTTGAAAAATTTTGCAAATCGAGTATTAGTTTTTTTGATGCTCTATAAAAATCAAATTTATAATAATCATTATTAAACAAATTACCAATTTGCCTTATTTGGTTGGTGCTAAAACAATCTTTATTGAAAAAACTGTTGGCTTTATTAAGTTTTGCTTTATCTGTAGATTCAGTACTTACTGCTTGAATGATTTGTTCAAAAGATGATGTAGAAACCAAGGTAATACAATTTGAATTTGCATAAACTTTTTTTGCAGGGGCATCATCTGACTTTGCCGTTACCTCAACTTTAGGAGCAGGTTCTGCAATTTTTGGTGTTTCTTTAATTGTAGTTGCAATACTTAGCTGTGGCACAAATATGGCTACCGTATCTAACTTGCCTCCATTATCCACCACATATATTTGATCAATCCCTTTATCAGAAGCATTTTCAAATATCTTCCTTGAAGTATTTTTACTTGCTGAAATTTCTTGCACTTTGGCAATATCTTTTGGAGGATTTTCTTGATTAATTGGTGCTGCTTTTAATTCTTCTTTTTTAGTATTCGGCAATTCAGAACTTTCTTTTTTTTGCTGCACATTTGGGTAAGTTTCTACTACTTTTATTGGTGTTTCAATTACTTCATTTTTTATTTCTTCTTTTTTTTGTGTTTCTGGCTTTTGTATTTCAGTTTTTGCAACCTCTACTATTTCTTTGCTAATTGGGATTAATGTTTTAAAACTATTAATATCAAACAATACCAAACCCTTATCTGGCGAAGATTTTAATACAAAGCCTAAATCATCTGCAACAATGTTTACTATAAACTTTTCACTTACTATTTTACTTTTTTCAACTACAAATTCGTGAGTGCCTTTTTGCAATTTTGGAACAGTAATAAAATGATTACCAGTAAATATTTTATCGTTTACTTTAACTACAAATGGTTGCTTTTCAGCATTTTCTATAAGTACAAAAAAATACTGCTGGGCAATACTTAAATTTACTACTAAACACAACCATATCAACATCCTCCATTTCATACAAATTATTTTAGTCATTAAAAAATTTCAAAGGACATAGAATATTAAACTAAACCCTAAAACTTGCTATTTTAAAATTTGGTACAAATCTAAGCAGCTATGTTTATTTTTATAAATTCTATTTTAAAAACTTATCCATATTATTTGTAATAAACCTAATGCAGTTTATACTCATATATTTGTGTAGTAAAAAAAATGTATGATTCAGCGTAAGCAAACTTTATGGTTACTTTTTGCAAGTGTTAGTAGTTTTTTATCTATTAAATTCCCTTTTTATTCTGGTAACGTTTTAAATATTACTAGCCAGCAAAAACAATTTACTTTACTAACTGCAAAAGAGCCTTCTTTAGTTATCTTAATTTTTACTGTAGCTATTGCGTTGGCTAGTTTGGCTTTAATTTTTTTATATAAAAATCGTCCCAAACAATTGCTATTAACTATCATTACAATTATCATTAGCATGGGTAATTTGGCACTATATTATGTAGAAACGAATAAGTTTGTTGATGGAACTTTCAGCCTTACTGCCATAATTTCAGCTGTGATACCATTGTTTTTAGTCTTAGCTGCAATGGGTATTTATAAAGATGAAAAACTTATAAAAAGTGTTGATAGACTTAGATAAAACAATTTAAATTACAATAAAACAAACATTATGCCTTCATTTATTATCAGTTACTGGTGGATAGCCTTACTACTTATACTAGTTTTTAGTTCTTTAGTTACTGTAAACCAAGGAACAATTGCAGTAATTACCATGTTTGGTAAATACCAAAGAATTTTAAGGGCTGGATTAAACTTTAAAATTCCTATTATAGAGCAAGTATTTAAAACAGTAAGTATTCAAAATAGAAGTGTAGAGTTAGAGTTTCAAGCAGTTACAAACGACCAAGCCAATGTGTATTTTAAAAGCATGTTGTTGTACAGTGTAATAAACCAAGAAGAAGAATCTATAAAAAATGTAGCTTTTAAATTTGTAAGTGATAAAGATTTAATGCAAGCTTTAATAAGAACTGTTGAAGGTAGCATTAGGGCTTTTGTTGCCACAAAAAAACAAGCAGAAATTTTAAGTTTAAGAAACGAAATTGTACTTTTTGTAAAAGACCAAATAGATCAAAGCCTTGAAAGCTGGGGTTATCATTTACAAGATTTACAGATTAATGATATTACGTTTGATAAAGCTATTTTAGATAGCATGAGCAAAGTAGTAGCAAGTAACAATTTAAAGGCTGCTGCAGAAAACGAAGGTCAAGCATTACTAATTACCAAAACAAAAGCTGCAGAAGCCGAAGGTAATTCGATAAAAATTAGTGCAGAAGCCGAAAAAATTGCAGCTCAGTTACGTGGACAAGGTGTTGCTTTGTTTAGAGCTGAAGTAGCAAAAGGTATGAGCCAAGCTGCCGAAGAAATGAAGCAAGCTAATTTAGATACTAATGTAATTTTATTTAGTATGTGGACAGAAGCTGTGAAAAATTTTGCAGAAGCTGGCAAAGGCAACATTATTTTCTTAGATGGAAGCCCCGAAGGAATGCAAAAAAATATGAAGCAGATTATGGGTATGATGCAAATGAAAAAAGAAGAATTTTAAATAAAAT
>JBMLOQ010000114.1:0-23455 GCA_049242885.1 Chitinophagaceae bacterium | reverse complement strand
TCATTTCTTTATACTTATTAATTAAACTATTGGTGCTACTATCGTGTGTAGTTACAGCATCATTGTGTTGCAACTCTGGTAAAATTTTATTGGCCAATTGCTTACCCAACTCAACACCCCATTGGTCGTAACTAAATACATTCCAAATTACCCCTTGCACAAAAATTTTATGTTCATACATAGCAA
This sequence comes from Chitinophagaceae bacterium, assembly GCA_049242885.1. Classification (GTDB taxonomy): domain Bacteria; phylum Bacteroidota; class Bacteroidia; order Chitinophagales; family Chitinophagaceae; genus CAIVPM01. The sequence goes on along the minus strand of JBMLOQ010000114.1, from coordinate 23,269 downwards.
TTAGGCTACCCAAAGTTTTTGGTGTTATTTGCTTTACTAAAAAAGAATTTGTAGGTTTATTTCCTGCAAAAACTTTAAAAGGGGTTAATCGTTTTGCTTCCTCATCACTTACACCAGCTTTTGCAAATTCTTCTTTTACTTCAGCTTCAGTTTTACCATTCATTAATGCCTCTGTTTGAGCAAAAAAGTTACTCATAAGTTTAGCATGATGGTCTCCAATTGGGTTATGAGATATGGCTGGTGCAATAAAATCGCAAGGAATTAAAACTGTACCTTGATGAATGAGTTGGTAAAAAGCATGTTGTCCGTTTGTACCAGGTTCGCCCCAAATTATTGGACCTGTTGAATATGGAATATGCGAGCCATTTCTATCAGTACTCTTACCATTACTTTCCATATTTCCTTGCTGAAAATAAGCAGCAAACCTATGCAAGTATTGATCATAAGGTAAAATTGCTTCGCTTTGAGCATCAAAAAAATTAGTGTACCACACACCTAGCAAAGCCATGATTACAGGAATATTTTGGGTAAATTTTTCTTCTTTAAAATGGTTGTCCATTTCGTAAGCCCCTTTTAATAACTCTTCAAAATTATTGTAACCTATTGTAAGAGCAATACTTAATCCAATGGCACTCCAAAGGCTATAACGTCCTCCAACCCAATCCCAAAATTCAAACATATTGGCTTTATCTATTCCAAATTTTACTACCTCTTTTTCATTAGTGCTAAGTGCCACAAAATGTTTTGCAACATAATTTTCATCTATAGCAGTTTGCAAAAACCAATCTCTTGCACTATGTGCATTGGTCATGGTTTCTTGAGTAGTAAATGTTTTAGATGCTATGAGAAATAAGGTTTCCTCGGGATTACATTTTTTTAAAGTTTCAGCGATGTGAGTGCCATCTACGTTACTTACAAAATAAGTTTGAATGCCATCAATCCAAAAAGGTTTTAGAGCTTCTGTAACCATTACTGGACCTAAATCACTTCCTCCAATTCCAATGTTTACAATTGTTTTAATAGGTTTTCCTGTAAAACCCTTCCAGTTTCCACTATGAACTTCAGCACAAAATGCTTTTACTTGTGCCAACACTTTTTTAATGCCTGGCATTATATCTTTTCCATCTACTAAAATGGCTGAATCAGATTGATTTCTTAATGCTGTATGCAATACACTTCTGCCTTCTGTTTCATTAATTTTTAAACCAATGAATTGTGCATGAATAGCTTCCTGAATTTTACATTCTTCGGCTAGTTGCAAAAGCAATTGCAAGGTTTTATCGTTAATGATATTTTTTGAATAATCGAAATAAATATCCTGAAATTGGGTAGAAAACTTTGAAGTTCTATTTGAATCTGACACAAAAAAATCTTTCATTTTCTTTCTACTCATTTCTTCCTCAAAATGCTTTTTTAACAAAAACCAAGCTTGAGTGGTAGTTGGATTAATTTTTGGTAACATGATTTGCTATTATCTTTTAAGATTGTATGCCACAAATATAGGGGGTACACTTGTGCCTGATAACAAAAAAAATCGGTAAAAAAACTAATAAATGGGAACTACGCTTTCAGGAAATTGCTGAGCGTAAGTTGTTAACAGTGAAGTTGCTATACTGTTTGATGGGTGTAGCGTAATAAATTCCTTAAGCTTAACTTTTGGAAGCTTTGTTTGCCTCTTTGAAAGTTTTGCCATACCAATAAAATGTGATTGCTCTATTAAAAAATAGTGTCCTGTGCCATCATGTATTAAGTAATTTTCTTGGGCAGCCTTAATTTGCTTTACTAAATCATAAATTGCCATATTATGCAAGTTTACATTTGGTAAATCACTTGGCATTTCTTTAGACAAAAAGAACAAATATGGATGAATACTAAAATCCTCACTCCATTGCCTTAAAATATTTCTTGCTTCTATCAACAGATTTACTTGTACCAATGGCTGAAGTATCTTTTTCTTTCCATCAATAGCTAATCTTTGATATCCTAGGCTATCTTCAAACAAAAAAATTCCATATTTTTTCTCACCATATTTTTGACTTTTGTTGAATTTGGGCCAAAGTCTTTTAATTTCAATACTTTCAAATACAGCTGCCATCAAATCGCTACTACACTCTTCATAACTTATAGTAAAAATTTCTCTAAGAAAATCTTGCTTTTGCTTGCTAATTTTATTATTACTAAAATGACTACTAATTCTTTTTTTTAAGTTTACAGCCTTTCCAACATATATTATTTTTCCTTTTTTATCATGAAAATAATACACCCCAGGCAATGAAGGAAAATGTGCTATATCTCCATCTTTTAAATTAGGAGGCAAATACTGTGCTGCCTTTCTTCGCTTAGATAATTTATTAATTTCAGTAACGCCAACTTCTTTTTGCAACATTAACTGCAATAAAGTTGTAGTTGCCATGGCATCGCCCAATGCTCTATGTCTTGCATGGTTGGTAATGCCAAAATGTTTACTCAAAGAGCCTAATCCATACTTTGGTAATCCAGGAAAAACTTTTCTTGCAAGACGAACTGTACAAATTTTAGGCAGGTCAATGGTAAAACCTTCTTGCTGTAGCTGATGTTTAACAAAACTGTAATCAAAATTTACATTGTGGGCAACAAAAATTCTATCTTGTAGTAAACTGTGAATTTGTGGAGCAAACTCTTTAAAAGTTGGTTCTAAAGCAACCATAGCATTTGTAATACCCGTCATGCCTTGCACATAAGGTTGTATTGGCATTTGAGGGTTTATAAGCTTATTAAAACTTCCTTCAACTTCTTTGCCATTAAATAATACAATAGCAATTTCGGTAATGCGATTGTTATTTGCAATACCTCCAGTAGTTTCTATATCAACAATAGCAAATTTGTAATCCATCATAAAGGTTTGCAAATAAAAGATGGTTAAGGATTACTATTTTAAAGTGTGGATTACTATAAGAAAATAATATCTAAAGTAAAAAGTCGAAAACATAAATTTGCACCCTATGCAAGATTCAGTTGTTATAAAACCTTTTCTTAGATTAAGTGGATTAGAGCCTCTAGTAGTACGTCCAGAAACCAATTTTGTAAATGTTGGCGAAAGAACCAACGTTACAGGTAGTAAAAAATTTGCTAAGCTTATTTTAAATAATCAGTACGAAGAAGCCCTAACAGTTGCAAGGCAACAAGTAGAAAATGGTGCTCAAGTAATTGATGTAAATATGGATGACGCTTTGCTTGATGGAGTTCAAGCTATGACTACTTTTTTAAACTTAGTACAAAGTGAACCCGATATTGCCAAGATTCCTATAATGATTGATAGCAGCAAGTTTGAAATTATTGAAGCTGGCTTAAAATGTGTACAAGGAAAGTGCATTGTGAATTCTATTTCAATGAAAGAAGGTGAAGCCAAGTTTATTGAACAAGCAGAAACTTGCCTTGCTTTTGGTGCAGCAGTAATTGTAATGGCTTTTGATGAAGTAGGACAAGCCGATACTATGCAACGAAAAGTTGAAATTGCTGAACGTGCCTATAAAATTTTAACACAACAAGTTGGTTTTAATCCTCAAGATATCATTTTTGACCTTAATATTTTTGCTGTTGCAACAGGTTTGGAGGAACATAATAATTATGGTGTTGATTTTATTGAAGCTACACGTATTATAAAACAAAAATATCCTTTAGTAAAAATTAGTGGAGGAGTAAGTAACTTAAGCTTTAGTTTTAGAGGCAATGAACCAGTAAGAGAAGCCATGCACAGTGTATTTTTATATCATGCTATAAAAGCAGGTATGGATATGGGCATTGTAAATGCAGGGCAAATGATTGTGTACGACCAAATAGAACCCAACTTAAAACAACTTTGTGAAGATGTAATTTTAAACAGAAACAATGATGATAATCAAGCAACTGAAAAGCTTATAGAATTTGCAACTACAGTAAAAGCGAAAGGCAAGGAAGAAAAAGTAGATGCTGCTTGGCGTAGTGAACCTGTTGAAAAACGTTTAGCCCATGCTTTGGTAAATGGAATCACAGAATTTATAGATGCTGATACAGAAGAAGCCCGTTTAAAATATCCTCGTCCATTAGATGTAATTGAAGGCCCTTTAATGGATGGAATGAACATTGTTGGTGATTTGTTTGGTGCAGGTAAAATGTTTCTGCCTCAGGTAGTTAAGTCTGCTCGGGTAATGAAAAAATCTGTTGCAGTATTAACTCCTTTTATTGAGCAAGAAAAAGAAGATAGGAAGCAAGCACACTTAGCTGCAGGTACTGTAAATGAAGAAACAGCAGGTGCTGCAACTATTTTATTAGCTACAGTAAAAGGAGATGTTCACGATATAGGCAAAAATATTGTGGGGGTAGTTTTAGGATGTAATGGTTATAATATTGTTGATTTGGGTGTGATGGTTGCTGCAGATAAAATTTTAGAAGAAGCTGTAAAATGCAGTGCGTCAATTATTGGTTTAAGTGGATTAATTACGCCAAGTTTGGACGAAATGGTACACATAGCTAAAGAAATGAAACGTAGAGGTATGAAACAGCCTTTACTTATTGGTGGTGCAACAACCAGCAGAATGCACACAGCTGTAAAAATTGCTCCTGAGTTTGATAAAGGTGTAGTACATGTATTGGATGCAAGTAGAAGTGTAACTGTTGCTGGCAGCCTTTTAAGCAACGAAACCAAGCAACCATTTTTAATGGATGTTAAAGAAGAATACGCCAAACTTAAAGAGCAGTTTGAGAATAAAAAGGTTGTAAAAAATTATTTAAGTTACTCAGATGCAGTAAAAAATAAAGTAGTAATAGATTGGGATAATTATACCCCACCATCACCAACATTTACTGGCACAAGAGTGATTGATGATATTACTACAAAAGATTTAAGACCATATATTGACTGGAAACCATTCTTTATTGCTTGGGAGATGCACGGAAATTTTCCTGCCATTTTAAGTGATGAAATTGTAGGAAAAGAAGCAACCAAATTGTACAATGATGCTAATGCTTTGTTAGATATAATTGACAAAGAAAATTGGCTACAACCTAAAGGTGTTGTTGGTTTTTGGGAAGCAAGTTCAAAGGATGATACAATTGAAGTCATAGAGTCAAAAAGTCAAGAAGTTATTTCATTACAACATCTTCGCCAGCAAATACAAAAAGCAGCAGGGCAACCAAATTTTAGTTTAGCAGATTTCATTAAGCCCAAATTAACTAACGATTCACTACAAGCTACTAACGACTATCTTGGTGCTTTTGCTGTAACCATTCATGGCATTGAACCTCATATCCAAAACTTTGAAGCTAATCATGATGATTATAACAAAATAATGTTACAGGCATTAGCAGATAGATTTGCCGAAGCTTTTGCTGAATATTTGCATGAAAAAACAAGAAAAGAATATTGGGGTTATGTAAAAGATGAAACTTTAAGTAACGAAGAATTGATTAAAGAGAAATACCAAGGCATTCGTCCAGCACCTGGCTATCCTGCTTGTCCAGATCATACAGAAAAATACAAATTATTTGATTTACTACATGCAACAGAAAATACAGGCATTACTTTAACAGAAAGCTTAGCAATGTTCCCTGCTAGTAGTGTTTGTGGTTGGTATTTTAGTCATCCACAAAGTCAATATTTTGGTATAGGCAAAATAACACCAGATCAGTTTGAGGATTACACCAAACGCAAAGGAATGAGCAAAGATGAAATGGAACGTTGGTTAAGACCTGTGTTGGAGTAAAGGAAACTTAAATACACTAATTAGTTTTTATACAATACATTTACTAGTATATGATAAAAACTATATTAATTACAGCTTTGTTTTTTTGGGCATTTGTTTCTAATGCCCAAAAAATATTTCAGAAAAATGATAGATATGGCATTCAAGATGATGCAGGAAAAACCATTGTAAGAGCCAAATATGATGAAATTGATGAGTTTAAATATGAATTATTTGGACAGTCTATAACAAATCCAGTAACCAGAATTAAAGAAAAATTTAAATGGGGAATAATAAATATAAGCACTGGTAAAGAAGTGCTAGAACCCATTTTTGATAACATTAAAGCAATAGGTTATTTAAGTATATCAAATCTTTTAGATGTACAGCTAAATGGCAAATGGGGTGTTTACAATTTTGAAGGAAAAGAAATTGTAGCCCCTAAATATTTTGAGCCTGTTGATGTAAGTACACCTTCTAATTATTCGGTTGTTACCCTTTTAGAATCTGTAGTAGTTGCATCTGGATATCAAAAAAAGTTATACGGACTATTAGATAGTAATTACAAAGAAATTATAACGCCTAAATATGGTTTTTTGAAGCATTTAGATGGTGGTTTGTTTAAGGCAAGCTCAGCCAAAGAGCCTAAACTATTTGGAATTATAGATGAGATGGGAAGTGTATTGTTTGAGTTTAAATATGAAGATGTTTTTGTCATTTCAAAAGACATTATAACACTTAAAAAATTGGGTAAATGGAGTTTAATAAATCGAAAAGGATTTTCTTTAAACAGCAGCGAATACGAGGGTTTAGCCAAATTACGAAGTAAACGAGCCTTGGTTATTAAAAACGGTAAATATGGGTTTATTGATGAAAAAGGAAAAGAAGTAATTCCTTGTAAATACGATAAAGCCGAAACCTTTTTTTATGAAGGAAAAGTTAAAGTAAAATTAAATTATCAAACCTTTGAAATTGATATAAATGGAAATGAAATAACCAACCTAAATACACTTAAACCAAGAAACAGTTTATATTTTGAAAATAGATCACAAGAACAAGCATTTGATTTAATTAACTTTAAAGAAAATGTTGCCGATAGTGCCAACTTAAAACGTATTGCCACATATTTAGAAATAGCTAATCCCAGCCAGTATTATAAAACACATATAAAGGCTATCGATAATTTAATGAGCGAAGCAACCAATAATAAAAATGCCTACAAAGTGGTTGCCAATTATTTGTATAATAAATTTACTAAAACAGAATATGTGTGCCACGATGCTATTTTGGTTCACATATCTTTAAAATATATTTGTAATGATGATGCTCCTTATGGAGGGGCTTATTGGTTGGAGCCTAATGTTAAAAAGCAAATTTTAGAGTATGCAAACGTAATGAACCCCATTTTGTGTGGCGAAATTATGACAAACTTTTACTTAAAATTATTGCCACAAATTGCATCTAAAAACATACGATTACATTCTATAAGTGCTAAATATACCATACTGTATATATGGCAAAACAATTGCGATTTTTGTGAAAAACAGCTAAAATTATTAGCGTCAAACTATACTAAATTAAAAGAAAAAGGGCTTGAAGTAGTAGGCGTTTCGTTAAGTACCAAAGAAATAGATAAGTGTGAACAATTTATTGTACAACAAGATTTGAATTGGATAAACGCCATTGATGTTGATAAAACAATTTCTAAAACATTCAATATTAGTTCGGTACCTATGTTAATTCTTTTAGACAAAGACAAACGGATAATTTTTAAAGATATTTCTGTAAAAAATGTTATTGATTATTTAGACCAATAATTTGAAAATACATTTAGCTTTAGTTAACAATTTAATGATGAATGAAAACAACAGATTTAATGATAATAATTTAGTAGTAGCAGATTTTTATAAAACTGTATTGGTAGAATGTACTTCGTGCAAAAAGAAAGCAATGTGTGAAGTAAATTTTGAAAGCCAATTAGCTAAATTTTTTTGTACAACCTGTGGGTACAATAAAGAAGTAACAATTAAGCTATCAAAAAATACAGCTATTCAAATGGCTGCAAATCAATATTTTAAGGCAGAACTTTGGCTAAAACATAATTTTAAACAAGATATATTTTGGGCTTATAATTATACTCACTTAAACTATTTAGAATCGTATATATCATCTTTAATACGAGAACATAAAGATAGAACGCATTTCACTTTAATTGAAAAATTGCCTAAGTTTTATCATGTTGCAAAAAACAGAGATGGACTGCTTAAAATTATTGCCAAGCTTAAAACTAAATAAAAGTTATTAAACGATTGTATCGTGTTTTTCTTTGGTTTACTTTTTTTTAAACCCTTAGTCTTAACAATATTGTACTCAGCCGATTTAGCTTTTATACAATTTTCATACAAATTAACTTTAATTAAGATATGTATTTAAGCAGTAGCTATAGTTTTCAGTTAAGAGCAAATAGAAAAAAGCTGTTCATTTTATTGTTACAAAAAAAATGTCACATTTCTGTAACATTTTTAAAACAAAGACGTCTTACATTTGTTAAATCTTTGAAAAAAATTTCATGAAAAAAATATACAAAATTGTAATTGCAAGTAGTTTTTCAATTATTGCTTTCGTATTAGCATTGAATATCAATTGGTTTGGTAATACTAATTGTAACCAAAAAAATCAATTACCAAAGAATATTTACCAAAAAAGCCTACCAAATCAAGAGTTACCTATTGAGAATGCTTTGCATCATTTAGTTGTTACTATTTAAAGGCATTTAATCCAGTAACGTCCATACCTGTAATTAATAAGTGAATATCGTGTGTACCTTCGTAAGTAATTACACTTTCTAGGTTCATCATGTGCCTCATAATACTGTATTCACCAGTAATACCCATTCCTCCAAGCATTTGCCTCGCATCACGCACAATATTTGTAGCAATTTCACAACTATTTCTTTTGGCCATACTTACTTGCTGAGGAGTAGCTTTTCCTTCGTTCATTAATACTCCTAAACGCCAAACCAATAATTGTGCTTTTGTAATTTCTGTAATCATTTCGGCCAATTTTTTTTGTTGCAACTGAAATCCAGCAATTGGCTTATCAAATTGTACTCTTTCTTTACTATATCTTAATGCAGTATCATAGCAATCCATGGCTGCACCCAATGCTCCCCAAGCTATGCCATATCTTGCTTTGGTAAGACAACCTAAAGGGCCTTTTAAGCCTTTAACATTAGGTAAAATATTCTCTTTTGGAACTTTTACATTGTCAAAAACCAGTTCACCGGTTGCACTCGCTCTTAAACTCCATTTTCCGTGTGTTGTAGGGGTTGTAAAACCTTCCATACCACGCTCAACGATTACTCCTTGTATTTCGTTTTGTTCGTTTCGAGCCCAAACAACTGCAACTTGAGCAAAAGGGGCATTGCTAATCCACATTTTGGCACCATTTAAAATTACATGGTCTCCTGCATCTTTAATATTTGTAAGCATAGACGATGGGTCACTTCCATGGTTTGGCTCTGTTAATCCAAAGCATCCAAGCCACTCACCACTAGCTAATTTAGGTAAATATTTATTGCGTTGTTCTTCGTTTCCATAAGCATAAATAGGATACATTACTAAACTGCCTTGTACACTAGCTGTGCTGCGTACACCACTATCGCCACGTTCGAGTTCTTGCATCATTAAACCATAGCTAATATAATCCAATCCACCACCACCATATTGTTGTGGTACTGTAGGGCCAAAACATCCCAAGTCGCCCAATTGTTTTACAATATGCTCAGGAAAAGCAGCACGCTCGGCAAAATCTTCAATTATGGGAGAAATTTCTTTTTTAACATAATTTCTTACAGCATCTCTTACAAGTTTATGCTCTTCACTTAGCAACTCATCTAGCAAAAAATAATCAGGTGAGGTAAACAAATCTGCTCTTACAGCCATATTGTAAATTTTAATGTTATCGTTAGGCAACGAAAGTATAAGAAATTGCAGTAGAATTTTTCTTTAATAAGAAAAATTATTGGCAAACAAACACTAGAATGTAATGTTTTAAAACCATGAACAAGGCTATACAAGCATTAAAAAGTTAGTACCCAAATTGTATCAATTGCAATTAATAATAGCTAATCTCCTATTTTTGGTGTATGGTAGAATGTACTATAAGCGTAACCTCTCCTATTTACAACAATTTTGCAGGCTATCAATGCAAATTGCTAGTAGAAATTGGAGCCAACCATTTAGTATTTTTGGTTGAAAACGATAAAAAAATTATTGGTTTTGAATATTACTCTATTGTTTTAGACAATAACAATTGGGATAATATTGTAGCTGGTGCAAAAAATTATAGTAAACTTTTTTCTAAAAATTTTGGTGCTGTTCAAGTGGTGTACAATTTACCAGAGGCCTTAATTGTGCCAGCTTCAAAGTACAGCAGTAATAGCACTGAAAGCTACCTACAAACCATTTATGGAGAGCAAATAAATCATAAAATTATCTCCGAAAAAATAAACATCCAACAACAGCCTTACCTTATTGCAAGTATAAACCACAGCATACAAGAAGCAGTTCAAAAACATTTTGGCAACCATTATAATAGTCATGTTTACACCCACGTTTTACAACAAATTTTGGGTACAGAAACAATGGTGCTAGAAATGCTTAAAGTGCAATTTTATCAAGGGTTTATGGTAGTATTAGTTATAAACAATAATGCGTTATCACTAGTACAAACTTACAAATACACCACCCCAGAAGATGTAGTATATTATTTGTTAAATATAGTAGAGCAATTTGGTTTGAGTTTAAACAACACACCAGTAGAAATTTCAGGAATTATTGCCACAAGTAGTAAAACCTTTGAATTACTCGAGCACTTATTTACTAGGCTTACATTAGAAACTGTTCATCTTGAAGATAAAGATGGATTTGAAGATACTATTAACATTTCTAACGCTCATTATTATTCTCCATTTTTTAATTTGATATAATGAGAATAATTAGTGGAACATTAGGAGGAAGAAGAATAAAACCTCCAACCAATATGCCTCATACACGCCCAACTACAGATATTGCAAAAGAAGGATTGTTTAATATTTTACAAAACAGAATAAGTTTTGATGATATTAAAACGCTTGATTTATTTGGTGGCACAGGCTGTATTAGTTACGAATTGGCTTCTCGTGGTGCAGGAAATTTAACTATAGTAGAAAAGGATAATATTATGTACAACTTCATAAAAAAGAATATCGAAGATTTAAAAATTGAAGGTTGTACTATGTTTAAAATGGATGTTTTTAGTTTTTTACAAAACTGCAACGATAGTTTTGATTTTATTTTCGCAGGCCCACCTTATGCACTAGGTAGTATTGACGAACTACCCAAAATTATAGTTTCAAAAAAACTAATAAAACCCAAAGGATATTTTGTTTTAGAACATACACCTCGTAATAAATACGAAAATTTTGAAGGTTTTAGTTTTGTACGTAATTATGGAACAACTTTGTTTTCTTTTTTTAAAAATAACGAAGATCAATTATAAATAATGGTTACACATTTTGGAGCATTTTTATTGATGATTAAAGGCATGTTTACAAAGCCTGAAAACTATAAAATGTATTGGAAAGAATTAATGCACCAATGCGTTGAAATTGGTATTGGTGCGTTGCCTATAGTTTTAATTATATCGTTATTTTTAGGTAGTGTAACTACTGTTCAAACGGCTTATCAACTAGTTTCTCCCCTTGTACCACTAAAAACAATAGCTCAAATTGTACGAGATAGTATGATTTTAGAATTAGCCCCAACAGTAGTAAGTATTGTTTTAGCAGGCGTTGTAGGAAGTAAAATTGCAAGTGAACTAGGCAACATGAGGGTAAGCGAGCAAATAGATGCTTTAGAAATTATGGGAATAAACACCAAAAGTTATTTAGTAATGCCCAAAATTTTAGCAGCTTTAATTGTTGTACCTGCATTAATTGTAATTGCAGCAGTTTTAGGAATTTGGGGAGGAAGGCTAGCTGGTGCTGCTACAGGTATTATTGCTTCAGATATTTTTGATGAGGGTTTACGATCAAACCTTAACGTGTATAACATACAATTTGCCCTTTACAAAGCCTATACTTATGCATTTATAGTAAGTAGTATCCCAGCTTATTTTGGTTATCATGTAAAAGGAGGTGCATTGGAAATTGGACGAAGCAGTACTACATCTGTCGTGGTAAGCTGTATTTTAATATTATTAGCTGATTATGTTTTAGCTGCTATTTTCTTAAAATATTAAGCATGACATTTTTGCTAAAAAAATATTTGGTACTTTCTTTGTAATAATTGATAAATTAGATATACAAATTATAAAATAAAAAACAAAAAAAATGAATACAAAGTATTTAGCCTTAATTGTAATTGGGGGATTAATAGTTTTATTAGGTGGTTGTGCTTGTAACATAAACAACAGCCTTGCTAAAAAAGATCAAGAAGTAAAAAGCAGCTGGAGTGGTGTTGAAACAAATTATCAACGTCGAACCGATTTATACAGCAGCGTAATTAAAGTAATTGAGGGTGCAGCAAACTTCGAAAAATCTACCTTAAAAGACGTAATTGATGCAAGAAGTCGTGCTACTGCTGTTCAAGTAGATATTAACGACCCTGCAACTTTAGAAAAATATCAACAAATGCAAGGCCAATTGCAAAGTGCTTTTGGACGTTTAATGGCAGTTTCTGAAGCTTATCCAGATTTAAAAACTACACGTCAATTTCAAGATTTTCAAGCACAAATTGAAGGTACTGAAAACAGAATCAATATTGCACGACAAACGTACAATGCAGCTGTAAAAGATTTTAACACGGTTTTAGTTACTTTCCCAAATAGCTTATTTGCAAGATTTTTAGGCTTTAAAGAAAAAGCTTACTACAAAGCTGATCCAGGTGCTGAAAGAAATCCAAATATTGAGTTCAACATCAAATAAAATTAAAATCATTTAAGGCTATTACATTTTTGTAATAGCCTTAAACTATATTCCTATTGCATATGTTGCATTGGTTTAAAAACAAAGCAGAAGATTTTTTCTCGATTAAGGACAAGCAAATTATAGTAGCGGCAATTAAAAAAGCCGAAACTATGACTAGTGGCGAAGTACGTGTATTTATAGAAAGCAAATGCAGCTATGTACAAGCAATTGACAGAGCCATTGAGTTGTTTGATAAACTTGACATGCACAAAACAGAAGACAGAAATGGTGTACTAGTTTATGTAGCCTTAAAACATAGGCAATTAGCAATTTATGCGGATGAAGGAATTTACCAAAAAGTAGGTACAAACTATTGGAAAAACCAGTTGCACAATATGATACAACATTTTAGAAAAGATGATTATGCACAAGGTATTGCCAATGTTGTGTTAGAAATTGGAGAAGCATTAAAGCAACATTTTCCTTATGATGACAGAGGTGATGTAAACGAGTTGAACGATGAAATTGTTTTTGGAAATTAAACAAAAAAAGTAAATCATAAAATTTAAATATCAAATCACATTGCGTTTTTTTCTTTCCATATTATTTTCATTACTAAGTTTTGCTGGCTTTTCGCAAAGCAAAGCTTTACCATTGCCAAATCCTGCAACATTAGTTGTAGATAATGCTAATTTATTAAACGATTTTGACAGGCAACAACTTGAAAAAAAATTAGTAGAATTAGACAGAAACTCATCCAACCAAATTAGTGTGGTTACAGTAAATTCTTTAAATGGTTTACCTATTGAAGAAGTTGCTTATGAAACATTTAAGGCTTGGGGTATTGGAGGCAAAAAAAATAACAATGGTATTTTGCTTTTAATTTCTAAAGAAGATAGAAAAATTAAAATTGAAATTGGCTATGGCTTAGAAGGTGCAATTCCTGATATGATTGCAAAGCGAATTATTGTAGATGATTTACGACCAGCTTTTAAACTTCAAAATTACTATAGTGGTATTAATATAGCAGTTGATAACTTAGCAAAAGCTGCTACTGGTGAATACAATGTAAAACGTGAAAAGAAAAAAGGAGAAGGTGGTACATTTTCATCAATTATATTTTTTGTAATTGTTGTCATTATTATCATCATAATTTTTAGTAATAGAGGTGGTGGAAGAGGCAATGGCTATTATAGACGCCCATCAGCAAGTGATTTTATTTTGCCTATGTTATTTAATAATAGTGGCTGGGGTGGTGGTGGAAGTTCTAGTGGTGGTGGTGATAGCTGGGGTGGTTTTGATGGTTTTGGAGGAGGAAGTTCTGGTGGTGGTGGTGCCAGTGGCGATTGGTAAGCAAAATGAAACTATCTGTTAATTAGGCAATGTGATCATTTTCCTAAAAATTTAAAAATCATTGATTTTTTTATGAATTGGCTTGTTGGCTAATTCTAAAACTAGCTAATTAAAAATGTTCGTAAACTACACAATACAAAACAAAGTTGGGATAATTGAATTTTTTACTCCAAATCATAATTCATTACCAGCATCAATTTTACAACAATTAGCACTTACTATTACAAAAGCAGGAGCAGATGAAAACTGTAAAGTAATTATTCTCAAAAGTAGTGGCAATAAAACATTTTGTGCAGGTGCAAGTTTCGATGAATTAATGGAAATTAAAACAGAATCAGAAGGATTACTATTTTTTTCTGGATTTGCACAAGTAATTAATGCCATGCGTACTTGTCCAAAATTTATAATTGGCTTAGTGCAAGGTAAAGCAATAGGTGGTGGTGTTGGTTTGGCTTGTAGCTGCGACTATACCTTAGCAACAAACAATGCACAAATAAAGCTAAGTGAATTAGCTGTGGGTATTGGTCCATTTGTAGTTGGCCCAGCAGTTGAAAGAAAAATAGGCAAATCTGCAGCTTACGAATTGGCAATTGATGCAAGTAATTTTAGAGATGCCAATTGGGCATTGCAAAAAGGATTATTTGCAAGTTTGCATTCAGACATAGAAGCTTTGAATGAAGCAGGCTTTTCACTCGCCAATCATTTAGCTACACAAAGTGCTGCTGCTATGGCAGCTATAAAAAAAGCATTTTGGGATGGTACTGAGCATTGGAATGAATTACTATTGCAAAGAGCTTCCATAAGTGGTAGTCTTGTATTATCAGATTTCACAAAAAATTTTCTTGCCGAATTTAAAGCAAAGAATAAATAAAAAATGTGTGCCAATTGTAGCACACATTTCAACATTTCATTAGTTTTATTTTAGCTAAACAATCCACCTTTCTTCAAGGTTTTTACTGCTTCGCCAATTTTAAAACCATTATTATAAATTTCAATTTTGTAATCACCTGGTACAAATTTCTCTCCAGGTTGCCAATTAAAACTTACATTATTAGCTCTTGTAGGATCATAAGTAACATCAACTTTATTAGTATATTTTAATTCGCTTCCATCTCTTAACTTAAAACCTCCATCAGGCATACTGGTTGTGCCATCTACATTTTTAATTACAATATAAATAGTTTTTACTCCAGCTTTTGCCACTCTGTTTTCATCTAATTGAAAAGCAATTTTAAAATAATCGGCACGTTTTGCAGTTTCTGTTTCTTTTTCAGTTTCTCCTCTTTTTTTAATAGCAAAGATTCCAACTTTACTAGCATGCAAAGTACTTGCAACATCAACTTTATCGCTTAATGCAGCATTTTCATTTTCTTTAGACACAAGTGTTTCTTGTAAGTTTTTTTTATCTGCTTGTAAATTATTTTTATCAGTTGCTAAAGCTACATTTTCGCCTGTAAGTTTTTCGTTTTCACCTTTTAACTTGGCAACCTCCATAAACAAATCATCAATTTTTCCATTAAGCTGAGCAATCATGTTTTTAGCTTCCTTAAGTTCACTATCACTTGCATTTTTTTTCTTAAGTATGCTACCAATGTTTTGCTTCATTTTTATAATTTCTTCATTTCTGGTAGCCAAATCTCCTTGCAGTTGCACGTTTGAAGTGCTTATAGAATCTATTCTTGTACTAGCTTCATCAAACATTGCTTGTAGCTGAGTTTTAGCACTATCTAAATCTTGTATTACTGCATCTTTTTTCTCTGATAAAACTTCTACTTTTTTATCTTGTGTTTTATCATAAATAATGTATCCAATTGCTGCAACTAATGCAACAAGTAAAATTCCTACCAAACTATTATTATTTTTTTTTGTTTGTTGAGGATTAACTGATGGGGTGTAACTCATTTTCACTTAATTTTATTTGCAATAATAAGATATGATAACTGATTTACTAATATTGGATATTGAAACTGTGCCCATGGAGGCAGAATTTTCACAATTAACTAACAATTGGCAAAAACTTTGGCAAGAAAAAAATGCCAGATTTTTAGAAGATGAACAAATTACTATTGAGGAAAGCTGGAAAAAAAGAGGAGGTATATTATCGGAATTTGGGAAAATAGTTTGTATTAGTACTGCTTATTTTTTTGAAGATGAAAAAAGAGAGCTACACTTAAAAATTAAAAGTATTTATGGCCACAGCGAAAAAGAGTTGTTACAACAATTTATTGAGCTTTGCAATAAAATGTATAAAATAAATAAAAACTTTTGGTTTGCAGGTCACAATATTCGTGAGTTTGATATACCATTTATTTGTCGTAGAATTTTAATTAATGGTTTACAATTACCAGAGTATTTATGGCTACACGACAGAAAACCTTGGGAAACAAAAATGCTAGACACTTTAAATTGGTGGCGTTTTGGTGATAATAAAAACTACACCTCATTGCATCTTATTGCCAATTGTTTAAATATTGCTACAAGTAAGGATGACATAGATGGAAGTCAGGTGCAAGAAGTGTACTACATTGAAAACAATCTTGAACGCATAGTTACCTACTGCCAAAAAGATGTAGCTGTAGTAGCAAAAATCATACTACACTTTAAAGGTGTAGCTATGATAAAAGATGAAAATATTGTAGTGGTTAAATAACCATTTACCTTCCCATATCTCTCAAAAACCTTACATGAGCTGCAATGGCTTTTCGTGTGGTAGGATACTCAATATATTGCAATTGATACTCGGCACAAACTGTTCTAATAATATTACTAATTGCTGGGTAATGTATATGTGATATTTTAGGAAACAAATGATGCTCAATTTGAAAATTTAATCCCCCAACTAACCAACTTACCAATTTGTTATTGGTTGCAAAATTTGCTGTTGTTTTTATTTGATGTGCTGCAAACTCATCATCTAACTTGTTAGTATCTTCAGCTACCAAAGGAAAAGCAGTATGCTCAACCGTATGTGCTAATTGAAATACAATGCTCAGAATAAAACCAGCAAATAATGTAACTATTAAAAATCCTACCAACCAATTTGCCCAACCCAACTGCCAAATGGGAACTACGATAAATGCTAAAGCATGATAAATTTTTACAACCCAAAACATTATATGCTCTTTTACGCTCATTGGTTTTAAAGGAAATTGACCTATGTGTTTGCTAAAATACTTTTTATAATCGGTAAAGAAAATCCAAAACACATATAATAAACTATACAATAACCAAAAATAAACATGTTGAAAACGGTGCATCCAATATTTTTTTTGTGTTGGTGCCATACGCATAAAAACACCTACTTCTATATCGTCATCAACCCCATCAATATTAGTAAAAGTATGGTGTATCATGTTGTGTTTCATATTCCACATAAAATGATTAGCACCCAACATACTAATACTATATGCTGCTAGTTTGTTCATATGTTTTCTGGCACTAAAACTTCCATGGCTTCCATCGTGCATTACATTAAATCCAATAGCAGCAATAGTTCCACCTAATAACACACACTCTACAATACTCCAAAAAGTATTAGGAGTAAAAAAAACTAAATGGATATATAAAGTAATAAAACTAAGTACTAAAAAAACTGCTTTTGAATAAAGCTTTACATTGCCAGTTTGTAAAATTTTATTATCATCAAAATACTGTTGTACTCTTTTTCTAAGCTCGTTGTGTAAAGAATCTTTAACAACAGGAAATTTTGGAATGGTGAAAGTTGAAGCCATATTTTAATTTTAGAATATTTACAAATGTAGGCACTAAAACTAAGAAACAATTTTTAGGTAATCCAATGTTTTAAAGTTTAACAACTTAATACCATTTTAAACCTAATTTTACACAAACTTTATCAATTTTTAGTGCGGAAAATAATTGCCATATTCTTTTTTGTGTTTTCAAATTTAATAGTAAATGCTAGGCATATTGCTGGGGGAGAAATTTACTATACCGTGGCATCATCTACTGCTACAACAGTTACTTATGATATTACAGTCAGGCTTTTTAGAGATTGCCAAAGTTTAGGACCAAAACTAGAAGCCGAAAGAGCAACAGTGGCTATTTATGAAAATGGCACACGACTAAATACCTTGTCTTTGAGTCTTAATGGTTCAGTTCAAACCTTACTCATGGATGTGGGTGCTATTCCTTGTTTAACTGGTAATCCAGTTGTTTGCTATGAGGTAGCCCATTACATTGGTTCAATTACCTTGCCCATAAATGCAGTAGGCTATACACTTACTGTAAGCAATTGTTGTAGAGTAGATAATATTATAAATCTTGCAGCCAATGGAACAGGTAGTACGTTTACTACATATATTCCAGGCACCAATGTTTTACCAAGTGGTTTAAATAACAGTAGCATTTTTAATTTAAAAGATACTTCACTGGTTTGTGCCAACAAAAAATTTGTATTAGACTTTGGTGCTACAGATATTGATGGTGATTCATTGGCATTTAGTTTTTGCACTGCTTATACAAACCAACCTGGTGGTACGCCAACAATCATTAATCTTTCTCCCATAAACTATAGAGCTGGATACAATGGTAATAATCCTTTAGGAAGTGGTATAAACATTAATTTAGATAATGGCCAAATTACTGGTATTGCACCTGCACAAGGCGAATATGTAGTAAGTGTATGTGTAAATGAAATAAGAAATGGTAATGTAATTAGCTTCCATAATAAAGATTTTATACTTAAAGTTCAAGATTGTGATATTGCAGCAGCTGAACTTCCTAAACTACAAGTTAACTGCAAAAACTATAATGTATATTTCGAGAACTTAAATAATTCATCGAGTATAATTGGATATGCCTGGGATTTTGGAGATAAAAAAATTACAACTGATACCTCAACGTCACCAACAAAAACTTATACCTATGCCGATACAGGTACTTATGTAGCTTATTTAAAAATTGTTGGCATTGGTGGATGCAAAGGAGAAGATAGTACTATAGTAAAAGTATATCCAGGATTTAATGTAGATTTTAGTTTTATAGGAAGTTGCTTTGCAAACCCATTTACATTTAAAGATTTAAGCACAGCAACTTATGGCACTATAAACAAATGGTATTGGAAATTTGGTGATATAACAAACACATCAACAGACACATCAACTTCTCAAAACCCAACTTATAAATATCCTAGCATAATGACGGCTAATGTGAATTTTATTGCTAGCAGTAGTAAAGGTTGTGTAGATACTATAAAAAGTAGACGACTAAATATTACAGACAAACCATTTATAAATTTACCATTTAAAGATACCCTAATTTGTACTATTGATACACTGATGTTGCAAGCTTCTTCCCCTGGAAATAATTTACAATGGACACCCAACTATAACATTATTAATACTACCTCTGGAAACCCTAGTGTGTATCCAAAAGACACTACTACATACTACATTACTGCATCAAATGGAAGTTGTATAAATACGGATAGCATTATTGTAAATACCTTAGATTTTATAACTGTACAAGCTATGGCAGATACTGCTATTTGTAGCAAAGATTCTATTACTCTGATGTTGGATAGTAAGGCTTTAAATTTTTTATGGACCCCAAATGTTGCTTTAAACAACAACACAATAAAAACTCCAAACGCTTCACCAACAGTTACAACAAAATATTATGTAACAGCCAATTTAGGCAAATGCCAAGATAAAGATTCTGTAACGATTACACCATTCCCTTATCCAATAGCCATTGCTGGTAAAGATTCTGTAATATGTTTTGGAAAAAGAGTACAATTTAATGCAAACTATATTGGAGATGTTTTTAACTGGCAGCCAGTTAATTCTTTAATTAATGGTAACTCGTTAAACCCAATTGCAGGACCATCAAAATCAACCAGTTATATACTTACTGCAAAATATAATACAGGTTGTTTAAAACAAGTAAGCGATACAATAACTGTATTTGTAGAAAAAATACAACCTGTTTTTGCTGGTAGAGATACTTTTGTAACGCTACAACAACCATTAATTTTTCAATCATCCGTTACTGATACTGCTTTAACTTATTTATGGTATCCTAGCACTGGATTAAACAATGCCACACTTTTAAAACCTACAGCCATTTACACAAACAGCAGCTTACCAGATTCATTAACTTATACATTAACTGCAACTACAAAAAATGGTTGTAGTACAAAAGATGATATAAAAGTAAGATTGTTTAAACTAGAGCCAGACATTTTAGTTCCAGATGCTTTTACACCTAATAAAGATGGTAAGAATGACATATTAAAACCAATACCTATTGGTATTACTGAACTTAATTACTTTTCAATTTTTAATAGATGGGGGCAACCTTTATTTAATACCAAAGAGTTTGGTAAAGGTTGGGATGGAACTTTAAATGGTTTACCTGCCGAAAGTGGCACTTATATTTTTCAAACCCAAGGGATAGATTTTAGAGGAAAAACAGTTTACAAAAAGGGTGTATTTGTTTTGATAAGATAGTAGGATTTATAAAAACAAAGCCCTCCTTAACTATGTAAGAAGAGCCTTGTTACCCCTGTTATAAAATCCTTATTGTATAACTAATTTTTGAGTGTAGCTTCTTTGCTCGTTTTGCAATTGCATTACATAAATTCCCTTTTGCAAATGCTGCATGTTTAATGTTACTACTCCAATATTATTTAAATTGAATTGTGCTTGCTGCTTACCTAATAAATTATAAATATGTACAACTGTTTTTCCTTTTAATGTAGTATTTAATTGTACAACACCATTGTTTGTAGGATTTGGATAAACACTAATTTCTGCTGGTAATTGATTCCCTACTTTTATTGTACTAGTATAATACACATTGCCATTTTTTTCTATAATCTTTAGTCTATACAACTTCCAATCGTTTGTACAATTTATATTATCTAAATAACTGTATTGCTTAGTATTGGATGATGAAATGGTTGCAACATTCTCAAAATTATTTCCGGTGCAACTTCCCTGCAATTCATATGCAGCAACCAATTCATCAAAATTGTTAGTCCATTTAATATCAACGTGTCGGCTATTCTTAATATTAGCTGTAATATCAATAGTTTTATTTGGCAACAAAAAAGATGCTCCTTTTATGCTTCTAAACCCAGTGCCACTTCCAGCTAATAATTCATCATAATACAACACATTTATTTCTGTACCATTATCTACTTTTGAGTATAAAGCTTCGCCTGGAGTACCAGTTCCTGTGCTGCTAAAAAATATTCTGCTGTATAAAATACTATCTCTATAAGCATAAAATAGTGTATCCCCATTCCAAGCTGCTGCACTAAATGGCTGATACCTTGCAACACTTGGCACATAACTTCTCCATGTATTAAATACAGGACGACTAACCATAAAGTTTATACCATATTCTCCGCCATAAACTTTGTTGTAAAATCCTCCACAAGCCAAAATAGTATCTTTACTATGAATTACAATATCTGTTACATTAATTAATGATGTAGTTGGCGTATAAATTTCTTCTGCCCTTACACTCCAACTTGTTCCATTCCATTGGGCTTTATACATTCCTCTTAAAGGAGTAGTTAAAGAGCTGTCATACTCAACACCAATGTAGGCTACAACTCTACCACTATCACTAATAATTTCAATATCATTTACATCTACATCAAAACCTGCAGTGGTAGCATTAATTAGCAATTGGCTCCAACTTGTTCCACCATTGGTACTTACAAAAACACCTCCACGTTGTGTACCTTGAATTTTAAATCCTGCCAATACTATATTGTTTATACTATCACTCACTGCAATGGCACTTGCTTGAGTGCCCACACTTGGAAAATTATATGGAGCATTTTCTGGTGTAAATACTTGATTCCAGCTAACCCCTTTATTGGTAGTTTTATAAATACGAAGATTACCAACATATACACTATTACTATCGTTGCCTATCATTTCTGCACTATAATATGGCGAGCCATCCCCATTAGGAAACATGGCATTACTCCAAGTTTTAGAAGGTGTATTGTAATTGCGTACAAAACGAACACCTGCTTTACTCGCAAGCCATCCAAAATCTTTAGCAGACCTCATGTCAAAATCGCTTACCTGAACTGCTTCTATTCCAGTATTAATTTCTTTAATGATGGAACCAGCATTTTTTGTCCATCCCAAACCTTCATCTGTAGTAAATAACACTACACCACTTGTAAAGCTATTAGCAAGTGTTAAACTTGCTCCATCGTTGCTATGTGTTTCAAATGAGGTGTTGCCTAAATTATTCCAACTTGCTGCAACACCTTTTGAACTGCTGTATGCACTCCCAAAATACACATAATAATTACTAGAAGTATTGGCATAAAAAGCAATATTACTGCCACTTACACCATTAATTCCAGTGTTTACCTCACTCCAAGTTGCACTACCAACTTGTTTATATGCCATATACTTATGTGTTGCAGAATGACCTCCAATAAAAATAGTACCATCTGGAGCAATGGCTGCTGTTCGCCAATTAACAAGAGGATTTAGGGTTGATAAATTATCGTGTACAAATGCAGTTGCTCCGGTACTAATATTTTCTAAAATGGTGAGTTCGGGGTCGTTGCCCTGTTTGAAAACTAAAATAGAATCCCCTAAATTATAACTCATTATACTTTTAGTAGGGTAAACAGTATTATTGTATCCGTGAGGCGATACATAATTAATAATGTTTCCATTAACATCTAAATCGCTGTAGGCAAATCGATCTTGGTTGCTGCTAAATACTTTAAAAAAGTACCACAAGCGATTACCCTTAATCGTAAAATCTACCAAGCTAGTATCAAAAAAACCAAAAGTTCTAGTATTTGAAATAGTACTACTATTAAAGGCGGTTTTATAAATGGTGTTTCCGCCGATATAATACATATAACTACTATAAGAGGCAATTTTTTGCACCCCACTACCAACTCCTGCAGCAGCTGTAAGAGCTGGCATTTTTGTAAAAGATGAAATGTTTACAGCACCAGTTGTAATTCCATTTGCTTTAGCATAAAAAGCAGTATTAGCACTTTCGGTAGTTACAAACACATTGGCACTATCGGCAAAGCCAGCTATACTACTACTTGTAATGCCTAAAATTCTTCCACCATATACATTTTCCACAGTGGTAATGGTTTGAGCTTGAAGCTTGAATAGTACAATGCTTATTGCAAGGAATGTAAATATTTTTCTCATGATATTACTTTTAGGTTATTGAATAATTTTGAATAACAGTGTAAAAGTAAATGATGATACCATTACAGGTTTCACCCAAAAGAATGATTTTA
>JBMLOQ010000113.1:0-12361 GCA_049242885.1 Chitinophagaceae bacterium | reverse complement strand
CTAAGAAAGCTGCTCCAGCGAAAAAAGCTGCTCCAGCTAAGAAAGCTGCTCCAGCAAAAAAAGCTGCTCCAGCTAAGAAAGCTGCTCCAGCGAAAAAAGCTGCACCTAAAAAGAAATAATTTCTATTTAGAAAAGCATATTAATAAAGTCCTGCATTTATGTAGGGCTTTTTTTATTTATATATCCTATTATGTTGTTTGCAAACTTTAATGGTAAAATTATTTTAGAAGAAGCTATATCTATTTCGCCAAGCAATAGAAGTTTTAGATATGGTGATGGATTTTTTGAAACTTTAAAAGTAAAGCAAGGAAATATCCTGCTTGCCCATTTACATGAGGAAAGGATTTTAAAAAGCCTAGAGTTGCTTAGATTTCAAATGCCAAAACTATTTAACTTAAAAAATATTTTTGAAGAAATTGTACATTTAGCTATAAAGAATAATCATCAGCAATTAGCCAGAGTAAGAGTAGTGTTTTTTAGAGGAAATGGAGGATTGTACGATGTTGAAAACCATATTCCCAACTATATTATTCAAACATATAGTTTGTCTGAAAGTTTGACTAATTTAAACACAAATGGATTGGTTTTAGATGTTTATAGACATGGAAAAAAAGCGATTGATGATTTTTGTAATATTAAATCAAACAGCTTTTTGCCCTACACTATGGCTGCTATTTGGGCAAAAGAAAATAAGCTGAATGATGCCATTATATTAAACTCAAAAAATACAATTGCGGATACAACTATTGCTAATATATTTATTGTAAAAGATAGTAAAATATTTACTCCAAGTTTACAAGATGCTTGTATAGCAGGTGTTACCAGAGCTTTTTTGATAAAAAGTGATTTAAATATTACAGAAAAATCGATAACACCAGAAGAGTTGTTAAATGCGGATGAAGCATTTGTTACCAATGCCATTCGTGGTGTGCAATGGATAAAACAAATTGGTACTGCAAGTTTTAATTTAGGCCCCAGAACTATAGAAATTTCAGCATTGATGCAAAAAATAGGAAACAAATAATTAAAATATTTGTATTTATTATATGCAACATACCATTTCTATTTTTTGGTTTAGAAGGGATTTAAGATTACAGGATAACGCCTCTTTGTATCATGCTTTGAAATCAAACAAAAATGTATTACCCATTTTTATTTTTGATACCGAAATTTTAGGAAAATTAGATCAAAAAAATGATGCTAGAGTAAGCTTTTTACACCACACAATTTGTAGTTTGCAAGATGAATTGCTTACAGAAAATACTTCTTTAGTAGTTTTAAACACAACCCCAATTGAAGCTTTTAAAACATTATTAGCAAACTATAAAGTAGATAAAGTATATGCTAATAAAGATTATGAGGGTTATGCTATTAAACGAGATAATGAAATTAAGGCTTTTTTGCAGCAACATGGTGTTGAGCTTGTTTGCTTTAAAGACCATGTAATTTTTGAAGAAAAAGAAGTGGTAAAAGATGATGGTTTGCCCTACACCGTATTTACCCCTTACAGTAGAAAATGGAAAGCAAAGCTTGATGAATTTTACAGTAAAAGTTATCCTTCTGAAAAGTATTTAGGTAATTTTTATAAGCAAAATGAAAAGCCAATACCAACACTTGGCGAACTTGGTTTTGAACAAAATAGTGATATTGTAATTCCCAACTTAACAGTTAATGAATTAATCATTAGTAAATATACCCAGCAAAGAGATTTTCCTGCTATAAATGGTACTAGTAAATTAGGTATTCATTTACGTTTTGGTACTATAAGTGTTCGGAAGTTATTGCAATTGGCATTAACACTGAATGAAACTTTTGTAAATGAGTTAATTTGGCGAGATTTTTATCATGCTATTACTTTTAATTTTCCTCATATAAATGATGGTAAAAGTTTTAGAAAAGAATACGATTTAATTGCTTGGCGTAATAACGAAGTAGAGTTTGACGCTTGGTGCAATGGCAAAACTGGATATCCTATTGTAGATGCTGGCATGAGAGAGTTAAATGCAACTGGATTTATGCACAATAGAGTGAGAATGATTGTTGCTAGTTTTTTGTGTAAACATTTATTAATAGATTGGCGTTGGGGTGAAGCATACTTTGCCAAAAAATTGTTGGATTTTGATTTTTCAGCTAATAATGGAGGATGGCAATGGGCTGCAGGAAGTGGTTGTGATGCTGCACCTTATTTTAGAGTATTTAATCCTACATTGCAAACGCAAAAGTTTGATAAAGATTTAAATTATATCAAAAAATGGGTTCCAGAGTTAGACTCTTTTAGCTATCCAAAGCCTATTGTTGTTCACGAGGAAGCAAGAAAACGATGCTTGCAAACTTATGCTATGGCTTTAAAAAAGTAATTTTGTACATAAAAATACCTTGAAGTTTCGCAAAGCCTCAAGGTATTTTAGTGAAATTTACGCTTAAATGATTAATAGAAAAATTGTTCTTTAACTATTTTACCATCTTTAACTTCATACACACAAATTTCATCCATTTGAGTTCTTCCTTGGCCTTTAAATGTTACATCCATACCCATTGCTAGAGAGAAATGATTTCCTCCTACAACAGGTTGTGAGGAATAACCACCATGCACCGCTTCAATCATTTGGTTAAACTGAACACCCTTTTCAATTATAGCTTGTAACCCTTTTACAGAAACTAAACCTTGAGCATGAGGAGGCTCTATACTCTCACAATCTTCATGATAAAGGGTTTCTACAATTTTGTCCCATTGGCCAGTTTGTGCCAATTCGTTAAATGCGTTTGCAACTTCTTGTGTTGTCATTTTTTAATTTTAAGAAACTAAGGTAAATACTTTAGGAAAATCTGATACTACTTTTCTGATGAATGGTAAACACTATGTATAAACAAAACAGCCAATTAATTTACTTAATTGGCTGTTTTAACTATTCTGTAAAAAATTCTAAATACTATTCCTCGTCATCGAAATTTAAAGCTTCTCTAGCACTTGATAGTACTTCGTATTCTTCTTTACTTCCTACAATCATACCATCAAAGTCTCTTTG
Source organism: Chitinophagaceae bacterium (assembly GCA_049242885.1). Taxonomy (GTDB): domain Bacteria; phylum Bacteroidota; class Bacteroidia; order Chitinophagales; family Chitinophagaceae; genus CAIVPM01. The sequence goes on along the minus strand of JBMLOQ010000113.1, from coordinate 9,335 downwards.
TCCGGTACCTGCAGGAATTAAATGTCCTGTGATTACGTTTTCTTTTAAACCTAGCATTAAATCGGTTTTACCGTTAATTGCAGCTTGGCTTAATACTTTTGTTGTTTCTTGGAACGAAGCAGCACTTATCCAGCTTGGTACACCCAAACTAGCTTTAGTAATACCTAACAAAACTGGAGTTGCTGTTGAAGGTTTAGCATCACGAACTTCAACTAATTTTTTATCAGCTCTACGTAAAATAGAATTTTCTTCTCTTAACTCACGAACTGTAACAATTTGACCAGCACGCATCTTAGTGCTTTCTCCTGCTTCTGTAACAACTTTTTTATCAAAAATTCTGTCGTTTTCAGTTACAAAGTCAAATCTATCTTCTAAATCTTCTTCTAAGAATTTAGTATCACCTGCGTCAACAATTTCTACTTTTTTCATCATTTGGCGTACAATTACCTCAACGTGTTTATCGTTGATTCTTACACCTTGTAAACGATAAACTTCTTGAATTTCGTTTACGATATATTCTTGTACAGCAAATGGTCCTTTGATATTTAGAATGTCGTAAGGAGCTATTTGTCCATCACTTAATGGGTTACCAGCTTTAATATAATCGCTATCTTGAACCAAAATTTGACGGCTCAATGGAACTAGATATTTTTTAACTGTACCATCTTTACTTTCAACAACTATCTCTCTATTACCACGTTTTACATTACCAAAAGTAACTACACCATCAATTTCACTTACAATTGCAGGATTACCAGGATTACGAGCTTCGAATAACTCTGTTACACGTGGTAAACCCCCAGTGATATCTCTTAATTTACCTAAGATACGAGGAATTTTCACCATAACTTGTCCAGCTTTCACGTCGTCACCTTCTTCTACAGCGATATGGCTACCAACTGGTAAGTTATAAACTTTACTATCTTTTCCTTCTACAATAATGGTAGGGATTTTTGTTTTGTCTTTGGTTTCAATAACCACTTTTTCTCTGTGTCCTGTTTGATCATCACTTTCATCTCTGTAAGTAATACCATCAACAATTCCTTCGAAAGTTACTGTACCAGATTGTTCGGCTACGATTACATTATTAAATGGATCCCAAGTACAAATGATATCACCTTTTGCAACTTTTTGACCTTCTTTAACCAAAATTGTACTACCGTATGGTATGTTGTTAGTGATTAAAACTCTGTCGTTTTTAACGTCCATGATTCTCATCTCACCTGTACGACCAATGGCAATTTGTACTTTTTCGCCTTCATTGTTTACTGTGTTTACAGTACGTACACCATCAAATTGAACTGTACCATCGAAACGAGCTGGCAATCCATTTTCAATATTTGCACTACCAGCAACCCCACCCACGTGGAAAGTTCTAAGGGTAAGCTGTGTACCAGGCTCACCAATACTTTGTGCTGCAATGATGCCAACTGCATCACCACGTTGAGTAATATATCCTGTGGCTAGATTTTTACCATAGCATTTTACGCAAACGCCTCTTTTGCTTTCGCAAGTAAGTACGCTACGTATTTCAATAGCATCTATACCACTTTCTTCAATTTCTCTCGCTACAAAAGCACTAATTTCTTCACCAGCTTTTGTAAGTAATTTTTCAGATATAGGATGATAAACATCGTGTAAAGAAGTTCTACCTTCTATTCTATCTGCTAAATTTTCGATAACATCTTCATTATCTTTTAATGCAGATGTGTTTATTCCTCTTAAAGTTCCACAATCTTCTTCGCTAATTACAACGTCTTGTGCAACGTCAACCAACCTACGAGTTAAGTAACCAGCATCAGCTGTTTTTAAGGCAGTATCAGCCAAACCTTTTCTAGCACCGTGGGTAGAAATAAAGTAATCTAATACGTTTAGTCCACCTTTAAAGTTTGAAAGAATTGGGTTTTCAATTACCTCGCTACCACTGCTACCAGATTTTCTTGGTTTTGCCATCAATCCTCTAATACCAACTAGCTGTTTTACCTGAGTTTTACTACCCCTTGCCCCACTATCAAGCATCATGTAAACAGAGTTGAACCCTTGTTTATCATTTTTCATCTCGGTAATTAGGGTATCTGTAATTCTGTTATCCACTCTACCCCAAATATCAATAACTTGGTTGTAACGCTCGTTGTTAGTGATTAAACCCATATTATAGTTGTCCCAAGCCTCATCAACTTCAACTTTTGCGTTTTCAAGCAATTGTGCTTTTTCATCAGGAATAATAAGGTCGTTAATGCTAAAGCTTAATCCACCTTTGAAAGCCATTTTAAAACCTAATGTTTTAATATCATCCAAGAATTTCGCAGTTTTAGGAACATTGGTAATATGAATAATATCACCAATAATTTCTCTTAAACTTTTCTTAGTAAGTAAGGCATTTACATAACCTACTTCTTCAGGAACGTGTTGATTAAAAAGTACTCTACCAACAGTTGTTTCAATTATTTTTTTAACCAATTCGCCATTTTCACGAACGTTGGTACGTAATTTAATGTTGGCATGTAAATCTACTCTTTGTTCGTTGTAAGCAATGATAACTTCTTCTATGCTATAGAATGCTTTTCCTTCGCCAATAACTTTTTCCTTATCTGTAGATTTTTTACCTTTTGTGATATAGTACAATCCCAATACCATGTCTTGTGAAGGAAGGGTGATTGGAGTACCATTTTGAGGATTAAGTATATTGTGCGAACTCAACATTAGCAACTGAGCTTCCAAAATTGCAGCACTGCTAAGCGGCACGTGAACAGCCATTTGGTCACCATCAAAATCGGCATTGAAGGCTGCTGTTACCAACGGGTGTAATTGAATTGCTTTACCTTCTACCAACTTAGGTTGGAAAGATTGGATTGACAATCTATGTAGCGTTGGGGCACGATTTAGCATTACTGGATGCCCTTTTAAAATATTTTCTAAGATATCCCAAATTACAGCTTCTTTTTTATCAACTAATTTCTTAGCAGATTTTACTGTTTTTACAATACCTCTTTCGATTAATTTTCTAATAACAAATGGCTTGAACAATTCTGCAGCCATATCTTTTGGTAAACCACACTCGTGCATTTTAAGTTCTGGTCCTACAACGATTACAGAACGACCTGAATAATCCACACGTTTACCCAATAAGTTTTGACGGAAACGACCTTGTTTACCTTTAAGAACATCACTCAAAGATTTTAAGGCACGTCCACCTTCTGCTTTTACTGCATTTGATTTTCGTGAGTTGTCGAACAAGCTATCAATAGCTTCTTGCAACATACGTTTTTCGTTTCTTAAGATTACTTCTGGAGCTTTAATTTCCATCAATCTTTTTAAACGATTATTTCTTATAATAACACGACGATATAAATCATTTAAATCAGAGCTAGCAAAACGACCACCATCTAAAGGCACCAATGGTCTTAATTCTGGCGGTATTACAGGAATGTATTGCATAACCATCCATTCTGGACGGTTTGTAATTCTTTCTGCACTATCTCTAAATGCTTCTACAACACTTAAACGTTTTAAAGCATCAGCTTTACGTTGTTGTGAAGTTTCTGTAGCAGCTGCATTACGCAATTGGTAGCTTAATTCGTCTAAGTCTAAACGAGCTAATAAATCACTAACAGCCTCAGCACCCATTTTTGCAATGAATTTTTGAGGATCTTCATCAGGTAGATACTGATTATCTTTAGGTAAATTATCTAAAATATCTAAATATTCTTCTTCAGTAAGTAAATCTCCTACACCAAGACTTTCTTTTACACCACCTTGAATTACTACATAACGCTCGTAGTAAACTATATTTTCTAATTTCTTAGAACTCATACCTAATAAATAACCAATTTTATTAGGCAAACTTTTAAAATACCAAATGTGTACAATAGGCACTACTAATTTTATATGACCCATTCTTTCTCTACGTACTTTTTTCTCAGTAACTTCTACTCCACAACGGTCACACACAATGCCTTTGTAACGAATACGCTTGTATTTTCCACAAGCACATTCAAAATCTTTAACTGGGCCAAAAATTCTTTCGCAAAACAAACCATCACGTTCAGGTTTGTAAGTACGGTAGTTAATAGTTTCGGGCTTTAAAACCTCGCCAAAGCTTTTTTCTAAAATGCTATCTGGGCTAGCCAAACTAATCGTAATTTTAGAGAAGTTGCTCTTAGTACGGTTTACTTCTTTTTTAAATGCCATGTTGAAAATTTATTATTTCTGATTTAAAATTTAATATTTATAGCATTTTTCTTAATTACCTATTGTATAAGTAAAAAATAAATTGCTTTAAATGTTAAATTGGCTATAGTTCTTTGTGGCTTTGGGTTTTGATGACTTAGTTTTATATTGCCTTTAAGACTTAAAGGCACTCCATTTATATAAACTTTTTACTGAATTTATAAAAAGAAATTATTACCCATTTATGTAAAAGAGACTACTAACCAAATTAAGAGTTGGCAAAAGTAGGGGAAACCTGTTAAAACTTTTGGTTTGAAAGTTATTATTTTAACAATCATTGCTAAAAATGATAATTTTTAGCTTTTTAGTTCATTCTTATTGCTTTTTTCGAATTAAACTGTCTATTGGGTGGTGTGCTTTCATGCTATCCATACACGCTTTGGCCCAATTTGTTAAAGCAATTTTTTCGTTGGCATTTAACTTGGCTTCAGAATGAATTAAAGTATAACTGCTCAATGGCATTTCGTTGGCTTCTACTTGCTCAATAATTTCTTCGAACTTATGATATTGCTTTCTAAGCTTGTAACTAGCATATTCATCAAAATTAATATGCTTTTTGCCATCAACTACATGATCGTTAAGCCACCAAGCAACTGGTTGAATATTGCTGTACCAAGGATATTTGGTATTGTTGCTATGACAATCATTACAAGCTTTTTTTAAAATTACATCTACATCATTTGGTACTGCAAAAGCTGCCTGAATTTGATTTGTTGCTACCACAGTATTTGCATTGGATTTAGGACGAAAAAACTGAATTAGTATAAACGTTGCTAAAATTATGTAACCTAAGTATTTAAGTATTTTTTTCATTTTATGAGTATATATAAAAGTAAAAGTATGTTTTTTATGATGTTTGAAATATTTTTTTATATTTTACTTTTATTTATTCATTTTTTACAAAAACCATTCTGCTTCTATCTGCTTTAAACGTATCATCATAAAACTTTACCATTTCTTGATAATCAGTTTTTGGAAATCTTGCAGCTAATCTTTTATATATTCTTGTTACTTTTATTGCATTTCCTTCAAAACTAAATTTTATACTGTATTCCCCAAATTTGTTATTAATGGTTACATCTTTTGCCATTGCTTCTAATGTATAACCTTTTGGGATGGTAATTTCAATACTATCAATGTCTACAAAATTATGATTGTACTGTATGTCGTACATTCTTGGCTTTTCTGTTGGTAGTTTTAAGCTTTGTTTTTCAATAATATTGGGTGTTATAAACATTCTTTTGCCACTTACAGTTGCATAATTTTGACTTGTGATATTTAAGGTTTCTTCTATTGTTGGAATCGAACCCTTAGTTTCTTTATAATCGTTTTTTTCAACAACGTAATTTGGCAAGTTTATGTAACTGTTTAAATAGTCTGTTCTTTGTTTTTGTGAGTAGTTGTGTAAGATATTGTGGGCTGTTTCTTGTTGTATGCCACTAAAGAGTGTTTTAAAATTAGCTGTTAAAGTTCCTTCCTCATTAATTGTAGCTACAATTCTTCTTTGCTGTTTATTATCCATTGGGCTGTATCTTGGTGTACTCACAATATAGCCACCATCTTCGGCAATTAGCAAAGCTTTTCTATCGCCTGTAAAACTGCCCATAAATCCTGCACTTTCTGTTTGGCTGGTACACTCAAGCCAAATGGTGTCTTTATCTAAAGGTACGCAACAAATTTTGTGGTTTGAGTAGTGGTTAGGAAAATCTTCAACAAGAGCATTTGTATATTCTTTGCCTGCTGCAACTGAAACTAAATGAGATTTTATGTCAATTGCTTTAAGCAGAGCCTGCATGTAATTACTCAATGCTTTACAATCGCCATATTTTTTTTGTGCTACATATTTAGCATCAAATGGTTGTAAACCGCCAATACCTAATTGAACACTTATGTATCTTGTATTTTGTTGTAAGAAATTATAAATAGCTTTAACTTTTTCTTTTTTGCTACTTAGGCTTTCAGTTAATCTAATTGCTTCTTGTTTTATATTCTCTGGTAATTCGTCTTTGCCTTTTGCAATTTCGTGCAAAAACAAGCCGTAATCTTTCCAAGATTTCATATTTCCTTTATATCCTCCATACTCAAACTCAGTAGCACCAGTGAATACTACTGGCACTAGTTCATGAAAATTTGGCTGAAAAATTTCATATTCAATTGCTTTTAAATTGTTAACCGTCCATGTGTATGTTTTGGTATTGTTATCTTCAGAAATTTCTGGATTACCAATGTTTACATGTTTAAAGCGAACCATATAATCTTTTGGAGCTTGTACACTGTAACTTGCTTTTTGTACACTTTGAAAACTTTCGTCTATAGCATACCATTTTGGAAAGCTATATAAGCCAATGTATTCTTCTTCGTCTTCAAACTCAACAGTATAAGGGTAGGTTTGATAGCTTAGGGTAAAGGCTTTAAATCTTGCATCTGTAAGTAAGCTAAAGCCATCATCGCTCGATTGGTCTTGTATGTCTCTTTTTCTTATGCTTCTTATTTCTTTACCCATGGCATCGTATAAAGTGCCTTTAATATCACTTAAGTCGTGTAACTTATCATAATAATTGCTGTATTGAGCATTGTCTTTAGCTGCTTCATTAAAAATGGTAATTGCCCATTTATGTTTAATGGTGGCTTTGCCTGGGTTTTTAATTTGCAGTTTTCTTTCGTTTATCCTTACAACACTATTTGCATTTTTTTGTAAAGAATCTGGAATAAAAAGTATTGAATAGTTTTGCGTAAACGCTGTTATTGGAAATAATAAAACTAAAAATCGTTTTAGCATAGTTTAGTTTTTAATTTTTTTAAATACGATTTGCTCAGCATGCTTTTTTACAATAGCAGCATAAAAATTTCTTAGATTTTCGTAGTCTTCTTTTTTAAATGTCGCTGCACCAATTTTTATTTTGCTTCTGAGTTGAATGGTTGTTTCTTTTAAACTTATTATATACTCAAACATGCTATTGTATTCGTCAAACTTAAAACGCATGCTTTTTGGTAATTCATCTACTACGTAGCCTTTAGGAACTTCCATATTAAAAATGTAGGTTTCGTTTGTTGCATATGGAAATTCTACAGGGAAGTTTCTTGTTGCAGATTTAAATGGATTTTTGCTTTCCCCTTCATCAAGCATGGGATTAAAATAGATAACATCTTCTTCAAACTTTGATGCCAATTCTAATTTTTTTATAATGGGCTCTTCCACATTTTCTTTGTTTTCATAAGTGCAATTGTATGCTTTAAAATTAATGTCTTGAAAGGCTTTTATTTTTTGTTTAAACGTTTCGGCTTCGTTTGTCTTTTTTAAATTTAACCTTACACTTTGCGATTCGAATAAGCCCAACGTGCTAGAATAAGACCCCACAATGCTATCTCCTTTTTCGTTATTATCTATAAAAACAGAAGTTATTTTTTCTTCAGATAAATTATCTGGACTTAATTCAATCCCAGCTGGATTTTCACTTATTATTCTACAATATCCATTATAACAGTTGGGCAATACTTGTCCAAAAGCAGTTTCAGGAACAGCAGCATCTAAAAAGTACACACTGCTATCGATTAAAGCTGCACAAATGGTATAATTAAACCTATCTGTCATAGGATACAAAGCATTGGTAAATCCCATTTCGATTGTGCCTAAAACAACCGCTTCAGCTTTTATTCCATAATTATGCAAAGCTGCAATTAGCAAAAAATTTATATCAGCAACATTGCCATTTTTTTCTTTAAAAACATCTTTTAAGCTTTTAGTGCTGTACATTCCTCTGCTTTTGGCATTAAAATTTTTATTTATAAAATAGTAACATTTTTTGGCAATATCTATTTTGTTTGTAGCTGTACCAATAATTTTATCAGTTTCTTCTTTAAGCCAATTAGGGCTACCTTTATACCTTAATCCAAAATTTTCATGTTCTAATAATTCTTTACTAAGCTTTTCCCACGAATTTGTGTAATAAGATATTGGTCTGTTGGGTGCATTGAAAGACTGTAATTGAAATTCTACCTTTGTTACATAGTTTTCTAAGGTAGTTACAAAAGGCTCGTTTAATAAAGCTGGCACATTTAATAATTGCCAATTATGATAAGTTGCTGAGGCAAAAGCCTCTTGGGTTAAGCTAAATCGTGATGTTGTACTTTCTTTAGTATACTTTAAATTTAACCCTTGAGTAATATTAATATAATTAAGATATTCTGGAATGGTAACAGAATAATTGCTATATAAAGTTGGATAATTGGATTGAAATTTCCATTCTCTTAAATGAGTTAAAAAATCTGATTCAATGGTGTAAGAATATTCTAAGATGCTTCCAACGGAAATATTTGGAAATGTAAATTTTTTCTCAGTCCAATTTTTTGTAATACGTTCTGTTAATTGTTGGCTTCCATCTACTTTAGTTGCCACAACTTTTCCATTTTCTAAATTATAGGTTTGTGCTTTTAAATCTGTTACTTTTTCTTCACCATTTCCATTTGTTGTGTTATATACACCAATGCTTCTAGTAGCTATATTGTATCCATTTTTATTTAAAATTTTTATTCTTACTTTTCTTTCAAAAGTAAAAGCTGGACCTCCATTTGTGGGTTTTAAAATAAAGTTAGACTCGCCAACATCTGCAATAATTACAGCGTTTGTATTACTATCAATAAGTGGAGAAGAAATATTAAAATCTTCTACAGTAACCTTTCCCCATTTAAATGGTAGTTTTTCTTGTGCAAATAGCTGTACATTAATAAATAGTAGTACTAGCGTAAGTAAGTTTCTCATGCAATAATTTTTTATAAAAATATAGGATTTTGTAAATTATACAAATTTTTCGCCAGTTTTTTTATAATTATTGCATATATGTTGAATTGTGATTTTTTGACACATTTTTTTGGATTTTATGTTGCAAGAAAATTTAAATGCTTTGGTAGGACGTAAGAATTAACTAACCTTTTTATGGTAATTATGAAGTTAGTAGTGCATTGACTTTTTAATTTACAATTTTTTTATATTTGAGTTTAAAATAGTTAATCAAGGAAAACATTCAATTTGACTGAAGGCATTTACAAATAATTTAACCAGGCTTTGAATAAACCTAAGAATTTATAATAACTATAAATAATTTATA
>JBMLOQ010000112.1:42432-53618 GCA_049242885.1 Chitinophagaceae bacterium | reverse complement strand
TTGTTTTGGATTTATTACCCAGATGCAAGAAAAACTTTTGCCAAATTCGAAGTGTATAATGCAAAAAATACTGGTGCTAGACAAACTTGGGAAGATTTTTTAGAAAGCCATATGTTTACTTACTATATCATAAAATCTAGTTTAAACAATGTTGGTCATAAAGATTTAGCCAAGTATTTCAAAGATCCTCTTTTCCGACTTTTAGAAGGCGAGAAAATAAAAGAGAAAATCTTTAACTATGAGCAAAATCTTTGGGAATATTAGTAATAAATCAGTGCTCACATAATTTGTAAAGCCTTGCAACATGCAAGGCTTTATTTTTGTAGCTATTTTAAATTAAATTGTGCCGTCAGTTTCATACAAATACAATAAACATCAGAAATTAAAAAGTAGAAAACTAGTAGAAAATTTGTTTTCAAAAGGCAAATCAACATTGGCTTTTCCTGTAAAACTAGTATATACTTTAGAGGAATCTGATATGCCAATAGTTTTATCTGGTGCTGGTGTTTCAAAAAAATATTTCAAAAAGGCACACGATAGAAATTATATAAAAAGATTAATTAGAGAAGCATATAGGCACCATCAGCATCAACTGATAGCGTTTTCAGAAAAGCAAAAATTAACTATACATTTCTTTATGTTATACATTTATAAAGAACTGCCAAATTATGAATCTTTAAATGTACAAATGCCTACTGTTATTCAAAAATTAATAAAACAAATTACAAATGAAAAGGAGATTAAATAGTATTTTGATATTTCCTTTTATAGCATTAATCAAAATTTATCAATATGGAATATCTCCATTAATTGGTCCAAAGTGTAGATACACCCCAACCTGCTCAACCTATGCTTTGGAAGCATTCAAAAAATATGGAATTTTTAAAGGTTTTTGGTTAAGTGTAAAACGTATAAGCAGTTGCCATCCTTTAGGAGGTAGTGGATACGATCCTGTTCCTTAATGAAAATGTTCATCACCAATATCGATATATCCTTTTAAAGCACTGTAAGCTACAGTTGCTGGGCTAGCTAAATAAATTTTAGCATTTGGATTACCCATTCTTCCTTTAAAATTTCTATTTGCAGAACTAATTACAACTTCATCGTCGCCAGGTACACCTTCATGGCTGCCAACACAAGGTCCACAACCACTATTGATTATGGTTGCACCAGCTTGTATTAAGGTATGTATTGTTCCATCTGCTAAAGCATCTAAAAATACATTTCTAGATGCTGGTGCAATTACCATTCTTACACCTTTTGCTATTGTTTTGTTTTTAAGAATAGCAGCAGCTTCTTGTAAATCATCTAGTCGTCCATTAGTACAAGTACCAATAAAAGCGTAATCAATTTTTACATTTTTATATAAAGTTGCATCATGCACATCATCGGGGCTATTAGGTATGGCTATTTTAGGTTTTATGTTGTTAGCATCAATTTCTATAGTTTTAAAATAGTTGGCATTTTCATCGGCATAAATTAATTTATCTTCCCAATGCAAAAATTGACTAGGAAGTTGCAAGCCTTTTGGGCTGCAAATACCAGTTTTAGCTCCCATTTCGGCAACCATATTACATAAAACCATCCTTTGTGATAAGCTCAAACTTTCAATTGCACTACCATGATATTCAATAGCCATATAGGTTGCACCACTAATTGTGAGTTGTCTTACAACTTCTAACACTAAATCTTTAGCTGTTGTGTTGGCATTTAAGTTTCCATGACAAATAACTTTAATAGTTTGGGGTACTTTAAGCCATGTTTTGCCAGTAAGCATTATAGCAGCCAAATCTGTACTGCCCATACCACAGGCAAAAGCATTTAATGCACCATAAGTTGGGGTATGGCTATCGGCTCCCATAAATATTTCTCCTGGGTTAACTTTGGCATTGTCAACCATTACTTGGTGGCAAATACCACTACCAATATCGTACAAACTACAACCCTGCTCAGAAGCAAAATTTCTCATCAATTTGTGTAAATTGGCAATTCTTTCGTTTGGTGCAGGGGCTGCATGATCAATAATTAAATGAAAACTATTTGGATTGTATAAAGATGTACCACCCATTTCTTTAAAAGCTTTTATTGCTAAAGGTGCTGTAGTATCTGTAGCCATGCAGCCTTGTACAGGAACAATACACACATCTCCTGCAAAAACTTTATAACCTGTGTGGTTGCTTAGTATTTTTTCAGAAATAGTTTGTGGCTGCATTTGCTTATAATTTACTTACAATTTCGGCTAATTCTTTTTCAATATCATTGTATTTGCCATATTCAACTACTCGGCCAATTTCTTTATCACCTTGCATTACAATAAAAGTAGGCACTTGTTTTACGTTATATTTATTATGTAAATCGTTAATAGTTTGTTTGTTTTTATCAACTGCAATAAGTAAAATATTTTTTTCGGGGTATTCACTTTTTTCAATAAGCTTATAAAATTTAGGCAAAAGGTTGTGCGTATCTTCACACCAAGTACCACCAAAAACTACTAATTTAAACTTGCTTTTTTGTTGCTTAAAAGTGGCAACAGCAGCTTCGTTAGCTTTGGTATATTTCATGTCTCGGCTTAGCCAAATGTAGTTGCTATCGGCATCTAAAATTGATTTATTTATTATACCTTTTAAATATTTTTCATTGCTTTTTTCTTCGGTAACATAATTGGTTTTTTGAACTGTGGCACAGCCACTTAAAACAGTTAAAACAATTGCTGTTGATGCAAATACATTAAAAATTTTGTGTTTCATTATTTTTCTAAATTGGCTTTAATTTCTAGTAAAAAAGATTTAAATTTTGTAAGTGTATCTTTTAATTGCAAATGAGTGTTGGTTTTGTGTTTGTTTGATTTTAGATATTCTTTTGCACCCTCAATACTAAACTTTCTATTGCGAAGTAGGTAGTAAATTACTTTAAGATTTTGAATATCTTCTACTCTAAAAAGTCTATCTCCTTTACGATTTTTTCTTGGTTTAAGAATATCAAATTCATTTTCCCAAAAGCGAATTTGCGAATTGGTAACTTTAAACCACAGAGCCACTTCACTAATGCTATAATACAATTTGTTTTTTAATTCGGCGTCATCGGGAACGTCAATTTCATCAACAGTTGCATAAGTTTCGGCATAAGATTTTCTGCCTCTTTTTCCTTTGTTTATTGTTGAAAGGGTAGAAGTAGATATCGTGTTATTAATTTCTTGTTTGGGACTCTCCTTTACGGTTACTTCTGAACGTTTAATAAGTTGTTTTGGCTCAATAATTTGTTCCAAATCAGCAATTGGTTTTTCTTCTTTAATTTTTACAGTTACTTGATTATTGGCAAAAACTACCTTTTTCTTTTCTTTTGGAGAAGACGAAATAGGTGGTGATATGGGATTGCCAAACAAATCTAACTGCATGCCTATTGGTATTTTTTTATAAACGCTTGATTAAAAATACGTTGCTGCAAATATCGTACATTGTACATTAATAAAGAATTTTTATTTAGTAAGCTTTTTTGGGGATAATAGAGCAAAATAATTTTAGAAACTGACACCATTATCTTAAAGAAAATAGAAAAATTTTGCAACAATTTTTTACTCTAAAAAACGTTTTTACATTTTTATTCAACATAAGATGAAAAAAACACAAATTGTATTATTATTGCCTAAATATCCTATAGAATGAACAAGCATGCTACATACCTTGTATATGCGTTGGCATTAATAAAATTTATTTTTCCATTTTTTTTAGTGGATGGCAATTTTCAATTGCATGCAACGGAGTTTGTAAATTTTGATACTGCCAAAAATTTTCAATGGGGCTATATAAATGGAGAACCTCCTTTGTTGCATTGGATTAGTTTGTTGCAACACCAGTTTACTGCAAGTGTAATGGTAATAAAATTTGTACCAGCAGCTTTTGGGGCATTAACATATTTATTTGTAGGATTAATAATTGTAGAATTAGGCGGAAAATTGTTTGCTACTTTTTTGGCTTTTTTACCTTTTGTTTTATCAATCTATCTTCCATTACAGTTTTATTACGGTAGTGATACTTTAGCTATCTGTTTTTTTGCTGCCATTTCTTTTTTTATAATAAAATACAGTTTTACAAAACAAATAATTTGGTTATATTCTTTTGGTGTTTTCATAGGTTTAGGTTTATTAAGTAGTAATCTTTTTTATATTTTAGTGTTGCTTTTAGTTGCAAGTTTGGCACTTAGCAAAAGGTATAAAATTGTATTTACAAGTTTACATTTTTATTTGGCATTAGCTATTGGTGTTGCTATGTTTTTGCCACATCTAATTTGGCAACAAAACCAAGTATTAAATGCAAATACAAATATTGCAAAATCAATTAGTATCGAAGCTTATTCTTTAGAGCAATTGTTGTTTATATTGGGTGGATCTTTTATTTGGATAATTGGAATATTATACATTGCACTTACAGCAAAAGGTAGAGAGCATCTTCCTTTTTTAATAGTTTTTATAGTAACCAATTTTATATTCTTCATTGAACAAGAAGAAGCAAAAAATTTACTACCAATTTATGCTATATTATTAGCTTTTGGAGCTTACAATATAGAAAGGTTAACTACAAGATATGTAAGAATATTGAGATACGTAAGCATCACCCCATTGTTTTACGTTGGGTTTATGAGTATGCCTGCTTATATGCCTATTTTGCCACCAGACCAACTGGCAAGTTTGTATTTAGGAAGAAATATGCAACAAGATAAATTATTGGTTTGGGAAGATAATAATGCACATGATTTACCTCAGCATTTTGCAGAAATGATAGGCTACAAAGAAATTCTAGAAAAGGTGGCAAAAGTTTATCATGGAGTAAATGAGCAGGATAAGGCAAATACCATTATTGTAAGTAAAAATAGAGTTTTAGCAGCAGCAGTAAATTTTTATAGAAATGATTATCAATTACCTGCAACGATAGTTGCCAATGAAGATTTTTATTTTACTTCTAACATAAATACTAAAATAGTTAATGTTGTTTTCATTGGCAACCCTATACCTGAAAAAAACATTGAACTGTTTAAGAATTTTGAAAATAGTTACTTGGCCGAAGAATTTAACGAAAACAATTATAGCAAGTTTAAAGGCACTAAAATAATGTTGTACTTAAAGGCAAATGAAACTTTAAATAATTTAGTAAAAAACAATAATGTTGTTAGCAACACACCATTGCCAGAAATTTATTTAGCGAATAAGTAAAAAAGATCCTTCTAGTAATTGTGGTACATTGTCAAAATCATTGAATTTAATTTGATAAACAAAAGTGCCAGCAGGTTGCTTTCGGCCTAATACAGTTCCATTCCAACCTCTTAAAACATCTTGAGTTTCAAAAACTATTTGCCCATATCTGTTAAAAATTCTAAATAAATAGTTGCTTAACTGTTGTGTAAGCAATGGTTTAAAAGTTTCATTTTTGCCATCACCATTTGGAGTAAATGCATTGGGCACCTGAAAAGGAATACAACCTCTATTTATTAACGAAATACTATCAACTCCTTTGCATCCATTGGCATCTACAACATTTAAATAGTATTTACCAATATTTCTGAGGGTGCTTTTTGGGGTATTGCTACCATTGCTCCAATTATAATTTTTAAATCCATTGATGGTATAAGTAAGTGGAATTCCTTTACAAATAATTGTATCGTTTGGTAAAAAATTTTGTGGTAAAGCAATAAGACGAATAATATTTAATGTATCAAAAGCAATGCAACCAAAAGTATTGCTTACTTTAACAAAATAAGTGCTAGCATTTTTTGCAGTAAAACTTGATAAAGTTGAACCATTTTGCCACAAATAATTATCATACATTCCTGGGCTTAATTGCAGTGAATCTCCAATACAAATGCTTGTATCGTTGCCTAATTTTGGGCTAGGTAAATTTGAAATTGTAATACTTGTATTTGCTTTGTTTTTGCACCCTCTGGCATCTGTAACTACTGCTTCATAACTAATATTATTTAATGGTTTACTAATTACAGTTGAAGTTGTAGTTGCGTTTAAACCAATACTTGGTGACCAATTGTATGCAATAGCAGTTGGGGATACAGCATTTAACAAAACAGAATCTTTTGGACAAATTGTTGTATTTGGATTTGCTGTTAAATTCAAAACTGGTAATGGATATACAGTTATAGCTAAACTATTAGTTGCTTTGCAACCTGCATAACCTGTAACTTCTGCAGTATAAGTAGTATTTACATAAGGTTGTGCAATTACAAATTTTCCTGTGTCTCTACTTAGTGAACTTGCACCAGCAATCCATACAGTTCTAAAGCCATTTGTATTTAAGTTTATAATTAAAGTATCGTTTAAGCAAATTGCATTTGTGGTAGTTGTAAAATTTATAGTTGGGGGAGGAATTATGTTTACAACCAGAGGAACCCTTACGCTTTCTCCAAGTGCAGTTGTAAGTGTTGCATACCAAGTGCTAGAACTAATATTAGAGGTATTTGGAGTTGGTGGAATTGTTGTTCCTGTTAAACTTGTTAGAGAATTATACCATGTTATTATGCCAGAACCACTAGCTTGTAAAGGAACTGCTGCTTGATTAAGACAATATTCTATTGGGCTTACAACTGTAGGCTTTACAATTACTGGAGTAGGGGAAACAATAATTTCTAATTTTGGGTTAGTACACCTACCAGTACTGGCACCAGTACCTGTAACTGAGTAAGTTATTGGCCCAACATCTACAGTTGCAGTAACATTTGTACCAATTGTTGTAGATAAATTTGTTGGGGGCGACCAAGCCCAAGAAAGTGCTCCACCATTTACAAGTTCAATATCAACAGGTGTGCCTGCAGGTTTTACAATCACACTTCCCGAAGGATAAAAATTACCATCATATCTAAATCCTGGTTGAGTGGCTGCAAATGCATCGTCTAAATCGTTTTCGTTTAATACATATGCATAAGCAATAGTTGTTTTTTCGCCAGGGGCCAAATTTCCAATTTCAAAAATTAAACCAATACCAACATCAAGATTATTAGTATCAGCATACCTATAAATTGAATTAACTTTATTGTAAATGTCTTTTAACTCTGAGCCAACAGGAAACAAGCCAGTATTAAGATAAAAAGGAACAGCTTTACAATCTTTAGTTCCTAAACCCACATAAGCATTTGTGTATGCCATACCAGTAGAAGTTACAAGGCTTTTACCACTTGTGTTGGGTAAGCTAAATGGAATTTTATTAATGGTGCGATAGTTGCTGCTAAATTGTACATCACAATCTGCATCTACGGTTCGTAAATAATAAATATCGTTAATAGGGTTTGTTGTATTGTTAAAAAATTCTACATTAACTACAAAATAGCTTTTTGTTGCATTTAGGGTTACAGTTTGTTTTATATTCAAGTTACTATTATACAAACCTTCCCAAACACTTGTAGAGAGATTACCTGTTGAGTTAAAGCTTGTTAAATTGCCAGTTAAGCTGCCATCAAAGCCATTAACAGCAGGTACGTTTACTTGTAATGAATAGTTGTAACTATATGCATTTGCTCTATTAAAATTGCCTGATTGTATGCTCCAACCTTCTTGTACAGATCCTGGCATAAAATAATCGCCAAAATATCCTGGTGTGCCAACTGTGTAACCATCACGTCCATAATCTGCTACAAAGCCTAGAGCAGAAGGTCTGCTTGTTCTAGTATTGTTTATTGGATTGTTTAATGAAGAAGAGCCTGGAGTTGGTCGTGGAAAATATCCTTGCCCACTTGGTACATTTTGGGGTGTACCAAAAGCTCCATTTGGGGCAACGCCAATTTGTATAAAATTGCCTTGCATAAAATGGCAACCTTCAAAAGATTGTGCATTTGTTTTAAAACAAAACATTAACCATCCAACTATTAATATGTAATGTTTCAAAAACAAATAATGTAATTTTTTTGCTAATAAATTTTTAAACTATATACCAAAAATAAACGTTTAGAGAATAAGGTAAAGTTAAAATCTTGCTATTGAGTTTTAATCGAATTTATCTTAACTAGGTTTGTTTTTAGCTTCTTTAGCTTTAATAATTGCTTGTTGTTTTTGTTTTGCACTCAACAAACTTTTAGTTACTAATTTGTTAAGTTGCCAAGCTATTGCTAATCTAAAGTTTCTAGTGTTGCTGTTGTTAAAGCTTTCAACAGTAAAATTACTACCAGTTGTTATGGTTGTAAATTGTTGGGTAATAATTGGATCGATTATGTTTAACGTAATTTGTAATCTTTTGTCAAAAAATCTATGTTGTAGTCCAATGTTCATCGATAAATTGCTTCTGCTACGTCCTTGAGGATCGGCAAATTGAGCAAATCTTATATTTCCATCTACAGTAAAAACATTATTTGGTGTGTAGCCAAAATTTAAGGCAGTGGTAATATTATTTCCATCTTGATAACGATACAGTTTTTTTTCAATGTCGCTATAAAGGTTTCTTGTGAAGTTTATACTTGTATTTAATCTAAACTTTTTACTAAAAGTATAACCACCCCAAATACCAGTTTCGTATTCTTGTCGAGTGGCAATATTTACAAAGCTTACTTGCGTTTTGAAATCTGCTGTTAAGGTTCTTATTCGGTTTATCACATCGGTTACAACATTGTATCCAATATTATAGTTAACATAAAATTTTCCTTTACTTAAACTTGCATTAATGTCGAAGTTGTGAGATTTGCTAGGGTTAAGATTTGGATTTCCAAAACGAATATTATAGGGGTCGCTAAAATCAATGTTAGGATTCATTTCTCCAATATTTGGCCTTCTTAAGGCTGCCCTATAAACAACATTTAAATTAAAGGTTTTGCTAAAATCTTGCCTAAAAGTAATATTGGGCAAAACATTCCAATAGTTATTGCTTACATTGGTGGCATTGCCTTTTATAAAATTAAAGCTGTTAGTAGTTTGCTCGGCTTGAACACCAGCAATTAATTTTAATTTTTTATTTAATGGAATGCTGGCTCCAAAACGTGCTGTAAAAATATGTTGGTTAAACTTAAAATTATTGCTCAACAAATCGCTTAAAACATATTGGTTAATTGTTTTATTTAGGTAATTGGTGTTTAATTGATTATGGTCTTCGCCTGTATTAAATGTAATGCCAGTGCTTATTACAGATTTTAGAAACTTTATTGGTTTATCATAACTTGCTCTAATAAAAGCTGATTTATTGTAAGTGTCAAATAATTGATTTTGAAAACTATCTACACCTGTAGGGTTAAAGTTTCCTGTAAGATATTGTTGATAGAAATCCCTATCGTTATCGTTTTTGCCAATATTTCCTCCAGCAATTAATCTAAAAACTTCTGCTGTATTTTTTCCTTTTTTGGAGTAGCTAAAAGTAATATTATGGTTGTAGCCTAAACCTTCGCTAGCATTGTTTCTTGTACTGCTTTTGTAAGCCATTTTTTGAGAATTAATGTTTACAAACTGGTTAAAGCTGTGATTATCAAAGCTATTAAGATTGCCTTGATAGGTAAAACTGAGGGTTTGGTTTTTTTTAAAATCATAGTTTAATTGTAAACGAGCGTTGGGGCGTGTGTTTATGTTTTTAAAATTTCCATCCGTATTAAAAAAATTGCTGCTGTCTTTAAAAAAATTTTCTCTTCGGCTATAACTATTGCCAATAAGTTGGCTATAATTTGCTCCTGCAATAATGTTATATGAAAATCCTTTGTTTCTATAACTATAATTTCCTGTAATACCCCCTTCGCCTCTTGTACCCCCTGATAAAGTAATTTTTCCGGTACTTCCAATTTTCCCTTTCTTGGTTACAATGTTTATTACACCACCTTCTTCAGTTGCATATTCAGGTGGCGGGTTGGTCATCAACTCAATTTTCTCAATACTACTACCAGGTAAACTTTCTAATAAATCTTTTAGTTGCTCGGCATTTAATTCTACTGGTTTATCATCTATTAAAATTTTGGGTTCTTTTCCCTTTAACAATACTTTTCCATTGGGGTCGTTGCTTACTAGTGGCATACTTTTAAGTAATTCACTAGTGGTAGAACCGCTGCTCAATGCACTTTCACCTACATTATAAATAATTTTGCCATCTTTATTTTCAATTAAAGGTTTTTCGGCATACACAATTACTTCGTCTAAATTTTGTGATGTTTCATTTAGTTTAATATCACCCAAATTAAAGTCAAATCGCTCCGCTCTAATATTTAAACTATCAATTGTAAGGCTTGCAAAGCCAGTAGCTTTTATGGTAAGTTTATATATGCCAAAACTAATTTTATCAATTTCAAACAAACCATTTTTGTCAGTAATTAAGTTATAAAAAACAAGACTGTCGGTTAATAATATAAGTTTTAAAGTAGCGTTTTCAATTGGTTTTTGAGTTTGAGCATGTAACAAATTGCCTACAACAATACCGCCCAAATTAGTTTTTTGAGCATGACTTATCATTAGAAAAAAAAATGAAAATAAGGTAAGCAAATGCTTTAGCATTTTACAAAATAAAGCAATTTAAACGGTAGCAATTGTATTTTATAAGAATGGTAAAACTGATAACTAAAAAACTTTCATCTACTTATCTTCGCAGCCTATTTTTGTTGATGATCAATGGTAAGTGGTAATTGATAAAAAATAAACAAACAATAAATTTTAATAAGAAAATGACTGCTGCTCAAATACGCCAAGCCTATTTAGATTTCTTTAAAAGTAAGCAACATGATATTGTGCCTAGTGCACCAATAGTAGTAAAAAACGACCCAACCTTACTTTTTACCAATGCTGGTATGAACCAGTTTAAAGATTATTTTTTAGGAAATAGAACGCCAACAAATCCACGTATTGCCGATACACAAAAATGTTTACGTGTTAGTGGTAAACATAATGACCTTGAAGAAGTTGGTGTAGATACTTACCACCATACCATGTTTGAAATGTTGGGAAATTGGAGCTTTGGTGATTATTTTAAAAAAGAAGCAATAGCTTGGAGCTGGGAGTTTTTAACAGAGGTCTTAAAGCTAGATAAAAATAAATTATACGTTACCATTTTTGAGGGTGATGAAAAAGAAGGTTTACCAAAAGATGAGGAAGCCTATAATGAATGGAAAAAGGTAATTGCAGAGGATAGAATTTTACTGGGCAATAAAAAAGATAATTTTTGGGAAATGGGTGATACTGGCCCATGTGGCCCTTGCACAGAAATTCATGTAGATTGCAGAACAGAGGAAGAAAA
>JBMLOQ010000112.1:0-42332 GCA_049242885.1 Chitinophagaceae bacterium | reverse complement strand
GCCCATGTGGCCCTTGCACAGAAATTCATGTAGATTGCAGAACAGAGGAAGAAAAAAAATTGATTCAAGGTGCAAGTTTGGTAAATAACGACCATCCTCAAGTGATAGAAATTTGGAACAATGTATTCATTCAATTTAATAGAAAAAAAGATGGTAGCTTAGAGCAATTGCCAGCAAAACATGTGGATACTGGGATGGGTTTTGAACGTTTAGTTAGGGTAATCCAAGGCAAAACAAGCAATTACGATACCGATGTTTTTACTGGTACAATACAAGTTATTGAAACAATTACTGGCAAAAAATATGATTATAGCGATAGTAAACAAGCTGTTGCGTTTAGGGTTTTAGCAGATCATATTCGTGCTATTTGTTTTACAATTGCCGATGGGCAATTACCTTCAAATACTGGTGCTGGCTATGTTATTCGTAGAATTTTACGCAGAGCTGTACGATATTATTTTACTTATTTAGAATACAAGCAACCATTATTACAGCAGTTGGTTTCTGTACTGGCAAATCAGTTTGCAACAGTTTTTCCTGAGCTTAAGGCACAAGAAGATTTTGTAACTAAAGTAGTGCACGAAGAGGAAGAAGCTTTTTTAAGAACTTTGGATAAAGGGTTAAAAAAAGTAGATGATATAATTGCTGCAACTTCTACAAAAATAATTGATGGAAAAGCTGCATTTGAATTGTTTGATACTTATGGCTTTCCAATAGACCTTACAAGATTAATTGCTAGTGAAAATAATTTATCTGTTGATGAAAATGGTTTTGAAGCATCACTTAAAGAACAAAAAGACAGAAGCCGTGCCGCCACAGCAATTGATGCTGAGGATTGGATAGTTGTGCATGATACATCAGATAGTCATTTTATTGGCTACACACAACTAAGTACAACTACAAAAATTGTTAAGTACCGAAAAGTAAAAGCAAAAGGCAAAGAAGGATATCAAATTGTATTGGCAGAAACGCCTTTTTATGCTGAAAGTGGTGGACAAGTGGGCGATAAAGGAAGTATTTTAATAGGTAATAATCAACTTCATGTTATTGATACCAAAAAAGAAAATAATTTATACATTCATTTTGTTGAATCTATTCCAGTTGATGTAGATTTTAATGCTGAAGTTGTTGTAAAAGTTGATGTAAATTTAAGAAAAGAAACCACCAACAACCATTCATCAACACATTTACTTCATGCTGCTTTAAGAAATGTCTTAGGTAATCATGTTGCTCAAAAAGGTAGCCTTTGTAATGAGGAACATTTACGTTTCGATTTCTCTCATTTTGCTAAAGTTACTGACGAAGAAATTGTTGCAATAGAAACTATTGTAAACGAAAAAATCAGAGCCAATGTGCCTGTAATTATTAAAGAAATGAATAAAGACGAAGCTGTGGCTTTAGGTGCAATGGCTTTGTTTGGGGAAAAATATGGCGAAAAGGTACGTGTGGTTATAATGGATGAAAAATACAGTATTGAATTGTGTGGAGGAACACATGTTGGCTACACTGGCGAGTTGGGATATTTTAAAATTAAGCACGAATCTGCTGTTGCTGCTGGTGTAAGAAGAATTGAAGCTGTGAGTGGTAAAGCAGCTGAAACCTACATAGAAAAAGCGTTTGAAGATTTGCATACTGTAAAAACTTTATTCAACAACCCAAAAGAATTAATAAAGCAAGTTGAAAATTCAATTGCCGAAAACAAAGAGCTTAAAAAGAAAATTGAAAGTTTAGAAGCTAAGCAATTAGTAGCTTTAAAATCCGAATTGCTTACAAAAGTTGAAACTGTAAATGGTGTTTCATTTATTGGAGAAATAGTGGATGTTGGTAATGCAGATGCATTAAAAAAATTGGCTAGCGATTTAATGGGTTCTTGCGATATGGCAGTGTTGTGCATTAATAATAGTGGTAAACCAAATGTGGCTATTGCTTTAAGTGATAATCTTGTTGCTAAAGGTTTTGAAGCTCCAAAAATTATAAAAGAGCATATTACACCTATAATAAAAGGTGGTGGTGGTGGACAAAAAAACTTGGCAACTGCTGGTGGCCAAGATGCTAGTAATTTACAAAAAGTGATTGATGTTGTAAAGGGATTATTCTAGCAGAAAAAATAGTTTTTGCTTTTTTAATGAACAGTTTTAAAAGTTCATTTGTTATGCTTAGCAAATTAAATTTATGTCAAAGTATAACCAAGTGCAATCTTTTGGAGCGAATGCTGTAATAAAAGTTATTGCTGTAATTTTTGTAATTATTTTATTGTGGATGTTTGGCTACCCAAGGTACAGGGTATGGCAACAAGGTTTAGAAGGTGAAGCAGAACTAAAAAGAGCCGAACAAAACCGTAAAATTGCTGTACAAGAAGCAGAAGCAAAAAAAGAAGCTGCAAAAAGCCTAGCCGATGCCGAAGTTATTAGAGCTGAGGGTGTTGCAAAAGCAAATGCCATTATTGGCAACTCATTAAAAGGCAACGAAGATTATCTGCGTTATTTATGGATAGATAATCTTGAAAAAAATCCCAATGCCGTAATTTATGTGCCTACCGAGGCTGGATTGCCTATTTTAGAAAGTCAGCGGTTAAACAATTTAAAAAACAAAATAGCTGGCGAAAAATAATTTGCCAAATAATTAAGTTCGTTTTTCTGTATTTTCCTATATTTATTTTCTTATTTTAAAACACTATAAAAATACAGCAAATTATGCTAAAAAAAACACTCTCATTGCTATGCCTCGTTTTGCTAGTAAACTTGTCAAAAGCACAATTAAAACTTACAGATAAGATAAGTTTTGACCCATCCATTACCAAAGGAACTTTGCCAAATGGACTTACTTACTACATTAAGAAAAACACGAAGCCAGAAAAAAAAGTTGAGCTTCGACTGGTTGTAAATGCAGGCAGTATCTTAGAAGACGACGACCAGCAAGGGCTAGCACATTTTACCGAACACATGGCTTTTAATGGTACAAAAAATTTCAAAAAAAATCAATTAGTTGATTTTTTGCAAACCATAGGCGTTGAATTTGGTGCCGATTTAAATGCTTATACAGGATTTGATGAAACAGTTTATATTTTGCCAATTCCACTTACCGATACTGCCAATTACAGAAAAGGTATGTTGATTTTGCAAGATTGGGCTGGTGGTTTACTTTTTGAAAATGCAGAAATTGATGCCGAAAGAAAAGTTATATTAGAAGAAAGTAGAACTGGTAAAGGTGCAGAGGATAGAATGTTTAGAAAAATTTATCCTGTGCAATATGCTGGTAGTAAATATGCCAAACGTTTGCCTATTGGCGATGAAACCATTTTAAAAACTTTTAAGTACGATGCCATTAAAAGATTCTATAGAGATTGGTACAGGCCAAATTTAATGAGTGTAATGGTTGTAGGTGATATTGATGTTGCTAAAACTGAGGCTATGATTAAAGCTATGTTTAGTGGCTTAAAAAATCCTGCAAAACCACGCCCAAGAATAGCTGCTAGTTTAGCAGCTCGCACAAAAAATACAGCAGTTGTAGCAACCGATAAAGAAGCTACAAATTATCAGGTAGAATTGAGCTATGCTACCTTAAATACAAAAGAGGAAGTTACAGTTGCCGACTTTAGAGAAAGCTCTATGGTAAAACAATTGTACAGTGCAATTTTAAATCAAAGAATGCAAGAGTTGGCTCAAGGTGCAAACCCTCCATACTTGTTTGCATACAATTATATTAGTAGTTATGCACGTGGCTACGAAACTTACAATGTAGCTGCTGTTGCAGGAAAAGATGGACCAAATACAGCTATTGCTAGTGCTATTAAAGAAGTTGAGCGTGCTAGAAAATTTGGATTTACACAAGCCGAATTGGATAGAGCTAAAAAACAAATGATGGCTAGGATGGATAAAGCATTGGCTAATAAAGATAAAACCGAAAGTGCTAATTTAATTGAGGAAATGATAAGAAACTTCTTAGAAAAAGAACCAATGCCTGGTATAGAAAGAGAAGTAGAATATTTTAAAACCTATTTAGATGGTGTAACTTTAAAAGAGGTAAACGATTTTGATAATTTCTTAGATAAGAATAATAAGTTGTTTGCAAGTTTTCAAGGACCAGATGCCGATAAAAAATCTGTGCCTACCGAAACTGAATTATTAGCAAACATTACAATAGCAATGGCTGCACCAGTTGCTAATTATGAAGAAAAAGCAATAGCTACTACCTTAATTGAAAGTTTACCAACTGCTGGTAAAATTACAAATACAAGTACCAATGAAAAGCTTGGTACTACAACATTTACTTTAAGCAATGGAGCAACGGTTACATTTAAACCAACCGAATTTAAACAAGACGAAATTGTAATGCGTTCGTATCGTTTAAATGGAATTGCAAAGTATAACGAAGCTGATTTATTGAGTGCACAATTTGCTTCTCAATTAGTAGGAGCAATGGGAGTAGGTGCATTTAATCCAGTGGATTTGAAGAAATTTTTGGCAGGCAAAAATGTAAATGCCGGTACTTTATTAACTAGTCAGTTTAGTGGATTTAGAGGCAATTCTACCAAAGCCGATTTTGAAACATTATTACAACTAGTTCATTTGTATGCAACCAAGCCAAGAGAAGATAAAGGATTGTTTGATGCTTGGGCAGGTAAGCAAAAGTCTCAATCACAATTTATGTGGGCCGATCCTACTATCTATTTTATTGATAGTTTAATAAAGGTGATGAACGATAATAATCCCCTAGCTACAAAACAATTTTTAAAAGATGCCGATATTGATAAAATTTCTTTGGAAAAAGTAATGCGTATTTATAAAGAAAACTTTGGAAATGCTAATAACCATAATTTTTATTTTGTAGGTAATGTTGATATTGAAAAAGCAAAACCATTAATTGAAAAATATATTGGAAGCCTTCCTAGTAGCACATCTACAAATGCCTTTTACGACAATGGCTTAAGAAATAAAAAAGGCAACTTAACTGTTGATGTTAAAAAAGGGGAAGAGCAAAAAGCTATGATTTTAAACGTGTATAGTGGTGATGTTGCTTACAGCGAAGCCCTTAGTTTAAAAGGTGATATGCTTGCCGAAATTTTAAACATAAAAATTACAGAAGAGTTGAGAGAAAAAATTGGTGGCATTTATGGTGGAGCAATAAGCTGTAATGTAAGCAAAGAGCCATACAACAGTTATAGCATGATGTTGCAATTGCCTTGTGGACCAGAAAGTGTAGAAAAACTGCAAAATGCGATGGCAGCTGAAATTGATAAAATTAAGGCCAATGGACCCGAGCAAAAAGATATTGATAAAGTTAAAAAAACTTTCTTAGAAAAGCATAAGATTAGTGTTCAAGAAAACCAATATTGGGTAACTAGTTTGCAAAATATTGATATGTACAAAAAATCGATAGATGACTTTAAAAACTATGAAGCTATTGTAAATGCTCTTACCATAAAAGAAATTCAAGAAGTAGCAAACTTGCTATTTGATGGTAAAAATGTTATAAAGGCAGAGTTGTTTCCTGCTGCTAAAAAATAATCTTTCATTTAATCTTTAAAAGTGCTGCAACAAAAACTTAATTGTTGCAGCACTTTTTTTATGCAACTAATAAAAGCACCAATT
Source organism: Chitinophagaceae bacterium (assembly GCA_049242885.1). Lineage (GTDB taxonomy): Bacteria > Bacteroidota > Bacteroidia > Chitinophagales > Chitinophagaceae > CAIVPM01. Next base: position 36,741 of record JBMLOQ010000112.1, on the reverse strand, counting down.
TTAACTAAACCTATATTTGATGAAATTATATAACAAATGAAATTAAAAATATTGTTTTTAGCAGTAATTGCTTGTTTTAACATTTTTGCACAAGATGCTGTAAATTATCAAATGCCACCACAACAAATGGCAGATTTATTATTGGCAAAGCCCACGCCAAGTGTAAGTATAGATAGCAAAGCAAATTGGATGCTACTTAGCGAACGTAATAGTTATCCAAGTGTTGAAGAATTAGCTATGCCAGAATTAAGAATTGCAGGTTTGCGTATTAATCCAAACAATTATAGTTTAAGTAGGCAAAATTTTATCAACAATTTTGCATTGCAACAAATTGCATCTAAAAAAAGTTTTGTTGTTACAGGTTTGCCAAAACCTTTGCTTGCAAGTGCAGTAAGTTGGAGCCCAAATGAAACTAAAATTGCATTCACACAAAACAACCAAAAAACTGTTGACTTATATATTATTGATATTGCTACACAAAAAGCAACTAAAATAAATAAACAACCTTTAAATGCTGTTTTAGGAGGCTCATATACATGGGTAGATGAAAACACCCTTATTTACAAAGCTGCTACAAAACCAGCTACTGCTGCTCCTCCAAAACCTTTAGCACCAAAAGGTCCCACAGTGCAACAAAGTTTGGGAAAAACGGCACCTAACGCAACTTTACAAGATTTAATTAAAAGTCCTTACGATGAAGAGTTGTTTGAATTTTATGCAACTAGCCAATTAGTTCAATCAAAAAATGGAGTAGAAACTATTATAGCAAAGCCAGCCATTTATAGTAATTATTCGGCTTCGCCAGATAAAAAATATTGGATGATTCGTACCATACAAAAACCATTTAGTTATTTAGTGAGTGTAGGTGGTTTTCCTAGTAAAGTATCTATACATGATGCTTCAGGCAAACTTGTGAAGTTACTAGCCGATTTGCCAAGTACAGAAATAAAGCCAAGCGGATACGATAATGTACAAAATGTGCCTAGAAGTTTTGATTGGAGAGATGATGAAGCAGCAACAATTACTTGGTGCATGCCTTTAGATAGTGGACTTATAAAAAAAGCAATGGAGTTTCACGATGTAGTGTATGCTTTGCAAGCACCATTTTCTGGCGAAGCCAAAGAATTATTCAAAACAAAAATGCGTTATAGAGGAGTGCAATGGGGCAACGAAAATTTAGCTTTAATACAAGAAGGCAGCCAAGCAAAACAAATGATAAAAATTAGTCATTTTAATCCTTCGGCTAACAGCATAAAAGTATTATACGAAAAGTCAAGTACCGATGCATATAGCAATCCAGGAAGCCCTGTAACTATAAAAAATAAATATGGAAGGCAAGTAATTCAAACAGTCGATAATGGTTTAAAAGTATTGATGAATAATACAACAGGGTCTTCGCCAAAAGGCGACCTTCCATTTTTGGCAAAATGGGATTTGCAAACCGGCAATAATGAAATTATTTGGCGTTGCCAAGAAGGATTTTATGAAGTTGTAACAGATGTTTTAGATGCTAATAAACTTACTTTATTAGTAAGAAAAGAAAGCAAAACAACCGTACCTAATTATTTTATAAAAGATTTAATGTTGAAAATTGCCGACAGGCAGCTAACCAACTTTGCTAATCCTTACACTTTACTTGAAGGCGTAAGCAAAGAACAAATAAAGTATAAACGTGCCGATGGGGTAGATTTAACAGCTACTTTATATTTACCAAAAGGGTACAATAAAGAAAAAGATGGCCAGTTGCCAGTATTTATTTGGGCTTATCCTCGTGAGTTTCAAAACGCAAGTGATGCTGCTCAAATACGTGGAAGCCAAAATAGATTTACAACCTTAAGTTGGGGCTCGCCAATATTTTTTGTAACACAAGGTTTTGCTGTTTTGGATAATGCCGAAATGCCAATTGTAAGTACAGAAGCTAATAAAAAACCTAATGACGATTTTATTAATCAACTAAAATTAAATGCCGAGGCTGCTATAAATAAAGTTAGCGAAATGGGTGTTGGCGATAAAAATAGAGTAGCAGTTGGTGGCCATAGTTATGGAGCATTTATGACAGCTAATTTATTGGCACATACCAATTTGTTTAAAGCAGGATTAGCACGAAGTGGTGCTTATAATAGAACGCTTACACCGTTTGGTTTTCAAAACGAAGAGCGTACGTACTGGCAAGCCCCACAATTGTATTACGAAATGAGTCCTTTTAGTTATGCCAATAAAATAAAAACTCCGTTATTATTAATTCATGGAGATGCAGATAATAATCCAGGAACTTTTCCTATTAACAGTGAAAGATTGTACAACGCCATAAAAGGAAATGGAGGAACAGTGCGTTATGTAAGTTTGCCTTACGAATCTCATGGGTATAGTGGACGTGAAAATATTTTGCACATGCTTTGGGAAATGAATAGTTGGTTAGAGAAGTATGTAAAAAAATAATAGCTTTTGGCTTTTGTTTTCCTTATATTTATTCTTTTTTTAAACGGTTGTTGTTTATAATTCTATTGTAAATAGCAACCGTTTTATTTAATACTGCAACACAATTTTGCTTATGAGTTTTGTAAATGAAATGTGGAATTTGTATAAGCCAACATCTGGAGTTTATGACGAAATGATAGATGCCAGTGGAAGCATTAGGCCACCTTATAAAAAATTTTTAGAGGTATTACAATCATTGTCTGTAAAAGATTTGCAAGCTAAAGATGCTTTGGCTAGCGAGTTGTTTATGAACCAAGGTATTACATTTACAGTATATAGCGATAATAAAGGAATAGAACGAATTTTTCCATTCGATGTAATTCCAAGGATAATAGCAAGTGCTGAATGGAATGAAATTGAAAAAGGGATTCAGCAGCGTCTTAAAGCTTTAAATCTTTTTTTAAAAGATATTTACAATGAGCAACAAATTATTAAAGATGGAATTATACCAGCTAATTTAATTGCAAGTTGCGAGCATTTTACAAGAGAAGTTAAAGGTATAAAAGTACCACATGATATTTATGTTCATATTAGTGGAATAGATTTAATACGTGGCGGTGATGGTAAATTTTATATTTTAGAAGATAATTTGCGTACACCAAGTGGTGTAAGTTATATGCTAGAAAATAGAGAAGTAACAAAGCGTTTGTTTCCGAGTTTACTTTCAACCAATCAAACCAAAATGATAAATAATTATCCATTGGTTTTGCATCAAATTTTAATGCAACTAGCACCTCAACAGCTAAGCAATCCAAATGTTGTATTACTTACACCAGGTGTATTTAATAGTGCCTATTATGAACATACTTTTTTGGCCAGAAGTATGGGTATTGAATTGGTAGAAGGTAGAGATTTGGTTGTTGATAACCATAAAGTTTATGCAAAAACTACCAATGGCTTAAAGCAAGTGCATGTTATATATCGAAGATTGGATGATGACTTTTTAGATCCTTTGGTATTTAACCCAAATAGCGTTCTTGGTGTGCCTGGCTTAATGGCTGCTTATAGAAAAGGAAGTGTAGCCATTGTAAATGCAGTAGGTAATGGCGTTGCCGATGATAAAGCAGTTTATAAGTATGTGCCAGATATGATTAAGTATTATTTAAACGAAGAAGCTATTTTGCCAAACATACCTACTTACGAGTTAAGCTACCAAGATCAACGAGAACATGTAATTAAAAACATTTCTTCAATGGTTATAAAACGTACCAACCAAAGTGGTGGTTATGGCATGCTTATGGGTAATGCTGCAACGGATGAAGAAATAGCCAATTTTATTTTAAAAATTAATGAAGAACCTAGAAGTTTTATTGCTCAGCCAATAATACCATTAAGCACAGCCCCTTGTTTTATAGATGGCAAACTGCAACCACGTCATGTAGATTTAAGACCATATGCTTTGTGTGGCCCAAATGGTGTGCAAATTGTACCAGGAGGCCTTACAAGGGTAGCTCTAAAAAAAGGAAGTTTAGTTGTAAATTCTTCACAGGGTGGAGGAAGTAAAGACACTTGGGTAATCGATGAGGCTTAAAATTATTGCATACCAAAAATTTAAAATCTATGTTAAGTAGAATAGCAGACTCCTTGTTTTGGACAAATAGATATATGGAACGTGCCGAAAATTTGGTACGTTACACCATGATAAATTATATTTTAATTTTAGATAAAGGACTAGATAATAATCAAAATTGGCAGCCAGTTTTAGAGTTGTTTTCTAGTAATTCTAAAGCGTATTTAAGCGAAATTAAAAGCAATACACCTTTTGCATTGCACGAGTTAATTACGAATGAGCAAAACATCAATTCTCTTAAATCCATTGTAAATAAGGCAAGAGAAAATGCAAGAGGGGTTCAAGACCACATTACCAAAGAAGTATGGGAACAGGTAAATCAAATGTACCATTATTTAAACAATAATTTTTTGAAAGATAATTGGAACAGTGCAAATGCCTTGGAAATTTTAAATGTGCTTACCAAAGAAATTACAGTATTTATAGGAGTTACAGATGCAACAATGCCTCGTAGTAAAGGTTGGAATTTTATGAATATTGGTAAATATTTAGAGCGTAGTTTAAGTACAATAGATGTTGCAAGTAGCTTTTTTAAACCACTAAATTATGATGTAGAAGCTGATACAGATATTTTATACTGGAAACCAATGTTACTAGCCTTAAGTGGATATGAGTTGCACTTAAAAACTTACAGAGGGTCAAACATTACCAAAAATGCTTTGCATCAAATAGCGTTTAATAAACATTTTACAAGAAGTTTATTGTATACTTTAAATAGAATTGAAAAGTATTTAGATGATATTATTTTATTTAACGATTCTTTAGAAATGGTAGCAATTAAAAAGCAGTTTGGAAGATTAATTAGTAGTGTTGAATTTGCCGATGAAGAAAATTTAAATTCAAAATCTTTACAAAGTTTTTTAGAAAATACCCGCTTTGCTTTAAACGAGTTTAACCAAAAACTTACTCAACAATTTTTTTCTTACACATAAGTAACCATAATGCCAGTTTTTAAGATACATCACATTACTAAATATCAGTACAACAAATTAGTAAAAGAAAGTTGCAATCAACTAAAAATATTTCCATACCAGCATCATGCACAAGAAATTTTAGAGCAAAATTTGCAAATTACCAGCCAACCTGAGGTGTTTGTTTTTGATGATTATTGGGGCAATAAAGTTGGCACGTTTAATGTGCTGCAATCACATCAAGAAATGGTTATAGAAAGCAAACTAACTGTACGTACTACTGGCTTAAGTAATTTAGAAATTAATGCAAAAGCAAGTTGGCAAGATTTGCAAACAGATAGAGATAAAAGCTTTAATTTATTAGAACTTTCATTGCCCGACACTATCAATAATCAAGTTGCAATTGAAGAAATTATAGCTATTTTAAATGTTCGAGAGGCTTCTATCAAGGAAGTAGTAGAACAGGCTTCAACTTATGTATTTAATAATTTTAAATACATAAAAGGTATTACTACTGTAGAAACTACTATTGATGAAATTATGCAACATCAATCAGGTGTTTGTCAAGATTTTGCACATGTGTTGTTGCAAATTTTGCGAACTATGCAAATACCTAGTAGATATGTAAGTGGTTATATATGCCCAAATAAAAATGGCTTACGTGGCGAGGGTGCTACACATGCTTGGATAGAGGCTTATATTCCAACTTATGGTTGGGCTGGTATAGATCCTACAAATAATGTATGGGTTACTAATAATCATGTGGTATTAGCTGTGGGTAAAAATTTTAATGATTGTACGCCTATAAAAGGAACTTTTAAAGGCCCAGCCTATCAAAAACTAAGTGTTTATGTAAGCGTTGGATATGAAGATGGCAATAGTTTTGAAGAAATAAACAATGTTGTAGTAGATGTAGAAAATATTGGTGTTGAAAAATTTGAAATTGTTGATAACCAACATCAGCAACAGCAGTAAAAACTTATTTTCCTTTACCCGAGATAATGATACTTAGTGTATGTATCATTATTTTAAAATCGAGTAATAGTGATGCATTTTCTATATAAATTAAATCGTACTGCATACGCTCTATCATATCATCAATATTTTCGGCGTAGCCAAATTGTACCATACCCCAGCTGGTTAAACCAGGTTTTACTTTGTGTAAATAGGCATAGTAAGGAGTGCGTTTTTGAATTAAATCAATAAAATATTTTCTTTCTGGTCTTGGACCCACAAGGCACATGTCACCTTTGAGAATATTATATAACTGAGGTAACTCATCAAGTCTCCATTTTCGCATTATTTTGCCCCATTTTGTAATTCGTTCATCGCTATCGCTACTTAATAAAGGTTGATTTAATTCGGCATTTTCTATCATGCTTCTAAATTTGTAGATAGTAAAAGGTCTTCCTTTTAAGCCAATTCTTTGTTGGGTATAAAAAATCTTTCCTGGTGAAGATAATTTAGTTTTTATAGCAATAAAAATTAGTAAAGGAAACAATAAAACTATAGAGCAAATAGAAAAAAGTACATCAATAAGCCTTTTTATATTATGTTGCCAAAGCTGCATTGGGCTTGTATCTAAGTCAATTAATGTAGCTCCAAGAACATTGCTAGTTCGTACTGAGCCTGAAAGAATGTCTACAATGTTTGGTACAATTTTTATCTCTACATCTTTAAGAGCAAGTTGTGTAATTATATCATCTGTAATTTTTCTAAATTCTTTAGGTAAAGCAATTACTACAATATTAATGTTGTGCTGTGTAATAATTTCTGATAGAGCGTTAAGTGTGCCAATAACATTAAAATTGGGGGTTGTTTTACTCTCAATGCCAATAAATCCTAGAACTTTATAGCCTAAATAATTAAAGTTTTTGTTTAGCTCTTTAGCAGCTTTAATAGCTTCGTTACCAGTTCCAATTATTACTGTATTAAAAACTAATTTTTGATGTATTATTTGTCTTTTTACATAAAAAAGTATTAACCATCTACCTAAAAAAATTAAACTTGCTGTACAAGTAAAAAGCCAAATCAAAGTGGTGTAATGCTCAATTTCACCTACTTTTTGTTTATGTATTAGTAGATATACAAAAATGATAATGCAACCTAAACTTGATAGAATTATAGTATTCGAAAATTCGTTTAATCTTGATTTTTTGTGAATAGGTAAGCTATAACTACCAAATAGTAAAAATAAGGAAAGCCAAAAAAATGGGATGTAAATTACAGTTTGTATTAATCCAAATTGTAGTTCAAAACAATTGTTGCAAGTAATACTAAATACCAGCCAAGATGCAATTGTCATTATAAAATCGACAATTACATACCATGATATATGGATGCTTTTTGGCATTTTTTAGGCTTATTGAACTATTGTGTTTTTACCAATTTTTTGTAATATTTGGTGAGCAACTTCCATAGCTAAGTAGCCATCAATTTCTGTAACTGCTGTTGGGGTATTGTTGATAATGCTATTTACAAAACTTTGCAATTCTTCTTTTATAGCATTGTTGCTTTCTATGGTGGGGTTGTTTACTGCTATAGTTTTTGTGCCATGGTTAGTTTCTACATCAAAACAAAAAGCATTTACATCTTCAGGTTGTTTTATTTTTATTACTTCTGCTTTTTTGTCTAAAAAATCAATGCCTATATATGCATCTTTTTGAAAGATTCTCATTTTACGCATTTTCTTCATGCTAATTCTGCTACTAGTAAGATTAGCCACGCATCCATTATTAAATTCAATTCTTACATTGGCAATGTCGGGAGTATCTGTCATTACTGCTACACCACTTGCATGTATAGCTTTTACAGAGCTGTTTACCAAACTTAGAATAATGTCTATATCATGTATCATTAAATCCAGTATTACACTTACCTCAGTACCTCTAGGATTAAATTGAGCTAAGCGATGTACTTCAATAAACATAGGATTTAATGGTATTTGCTTAATAGCTAAATAGGCAGGATTAAAGCGTTCTACATGGCCTACTTGCATTTTTACGCCTGCTTCTTTTACCATAGAAACAAGACTTTTGGCTTCATCCATGGTGTGGGCCAAAGGTTTTTCTACAAATACATGTTTGCCTTTACGAATAGCTTCAATGCATATTTTATAATGATCATTTGTAGGCACTACAATATCAACAATATCAACAGCAGCAATTAATTTTTCGACGGTTTCGTACCTTTCAATTTTGTATTCTTTAGCAACTTTGGTTGCATTTTCATTATCAATATCTACAAAACCAACAAGAGAAACGCCTTCAATTTCTTTCCAATTATTTAAATGAAATTTACCTAAATGTCCTGCACCAATTACTCCAACTTTCAACATAAAAATTTAATTATAATCAGCAAATGTAATACAAATTAAATGCTACGAATTTTAATTAATACACATTAAAGCTTAGAAATGGCTAGGTAATAAAAACCCCAAACTTAAACAAGCTAACACTATAAATGGGGCAGCAATTTTTGTAAATTGCAAACAAATAAAGGTAGCAATAACAATAGTTATTTCTATTACTATTGTTATCATATTCGAATTAGGTTGATTAAACACTAAATCTTTAAGTAGGTAAAAAATTGAGCCCAGCATAATGCCAACAATTACAGCATTTATACCTTCGAGTGAGCGATAAATTACAGCATATTTTTTAAGGTTATGCCAAATGGGGTAAAAAAATAAAACCAATAAAGCACTAGGCATAAAAATACCAATTGCCCCTAATACACAACCTAAAACTTGTATAAAAGTGCTTGTAGTAGGTTGCATAAGCATACCACCAGTATAGGCACTAATACTAAAAACGGGGCCTGGAATTGCCCTAACCATTCCATAGCCTGTAAGAAAATCTTCTTTGTTCATTTGCAACACATCACGTTCTGTATTGTTGGGTCGTACAACGTATTGCTCGTACATTAGTGGTAGCAAAACATCACCTCCTCCAAAGACAAGACTTCCAAAACGATAATTATTTTCAAAAAGATTAAATGCTTTTTTATTATTCCAATTATTATTAGTAGCCGTTTCACTTAAATAACCAGCCATTAAAAATAAACCCAAGAAAATAAACATATTTCCCCATTTAATTTTCTTAGGGTTTTCGCCTATTTGAGGAATACGTTTACTACTAAAATTGGTAACCACACTAGCTGTAATAATTAGTGCAGGAAATACCCATGGCGATGTGAAAAATAAAAATGTTGCAATGGCACCAACCCAAAGAATAACGTAAGTAATAGTGTTTTTTATACTTATTTTAAACATTCTATAAGCTGTATAAATAATAAAGCCTATGGCCATTGGCTGAATAAATCGAAAAGCACCCAACGAAATATGATTAATTTTTAGGTAATGTATAAGAAAAGAAAAACTGCCCATTATAGTACAAGCTGGAGTAATCCAAATGAGTAAAGTAAGAATGGCTAAAGGAATACCACCACGCTTATAACCAATAAGCATTAAGGTTTGTGTGGATGAAGCCCCAGGCAACATATTACAAAAGCTAGTAAAATCTAATAATTCTTTTTCGGTAACATCTCTTCTTTTATGAACAAAACTTTTAAGCATCATACCATAATGGCCATTAGGACCACCAAAAGCAGTTATGCTATGTAAAAGCACTTGTTGTAAAAAAGGAATATGACGAAGCAATACCATTGGCAATAAAGCAATTGAAATTTTAGTGCCATAAAGAAAAGGATTTTTTGGATTGGGTTGATAAAAAAAGGCTGCACCTAATGATGCAGCCTTTAGATTTTTTGTTAATTAACTAACTATTGGTTAGGAGTCATTAAACTATTAAATGATAATTCACTGAAAGGAATTGGCCATACGTAAGGCAAAGTTGTTGGCAATACCGCTGAAACACTACTTTTTCCAGGGAATGCAATATTCTGACGAAGAATGTCTAATCCTCTGATACCTTCTCCTAAGAATTCAATTCTTCTTTCGTTTAAAATTGCAGCAATTAAATCTGCATTATTTACAGGTGCTAAAGTTACCCCAGCATCGCTACGTTGACGAACTGCATTTAGTAAAGCCAATGCTCTTGCATCAACGCCTGCTGTGTTTGTTCTTGCCAAAGCTTCTGCTAAATTTAACATTATTTCTGCATATCTTATTACAGGAACATAGTTATCATTATCTGAATTAAATTTAGAATATCTAAATGGAGCAGCTGTACCTACTACTAAAGCCCTACGTGCATCAGCAGTTCTCCAGCCTGCATCAGCTAAAACACCAGTAGGGTTTAAAGCAAATTCGGCATTTTGATAACTTGCCATACCATTTTGAGTTCCAGGAGAATTGTTTACAGTCATTGGAAAACTGAATATACTTTCTGTAGTTGTATATGTTCTAAAAGGTGTTAAAAAAGCAGCTTGTAATCTGTGAGCTACACCACTTGCAGTAACAAATGGAGCAGAAGTTGGCACTAATTTATTTGCCTCGATTATAACGCTATCCCAACGACCTACATGCATAAATACACGAGATTTTAATGCAATAGCTGCATTTCTATGTGCACGTACCACATTGCTATCATTTGTACCAAGATAGTTTAAAGGCAGATTAGCTTCGGCAAAATGTAAATCATTAATAATTGCTCTGTAAACTTCTGCCACTGTTGCTCTTTTTAAAGCTGTACCAGCATTGCTAGTATTTGCTGTTAATCTTAATGGAATACCATCACTTGCTCCATTATCTGCATTAAAAGGACGACGACCATAAAAATTTACCAAGTGGAAATAAGATAAAGCACGGCAAAATCTTGCTTCTGCTCTAAATCTATTGGCCAAACTTGCACTTACAACTGTTGGGTTTGCGTCTATACCTGCTAAAACTACATTAGCTCTATTAATAGCTGCATAACCAGCACTCCATTGGTTTTCTACTTGGTTATCAGTTGAAACTAAACTAAAGTTCCAAACACCAAGAGCAGTAACCCCATTACCTGTAACATTTACCCAATCTTCTGCTCTTACATCATGGTAAATATTTGTTCTGCCGCCAAGGAAATTACCATTTTTCACGGCACTATACACCCCAAATACTTGTTGCATCATTCTGTCAGGAGTTGCAAATGCACTAACGTCTGAAATTACTGTTTCAGGAACTGGATTTAGAGACTCTTTTCTGCAAGAAGTAAATAGTACTACCGAAGTACTTATACCTAATAGCAATGTTTTTATATTTTTATATTTCATTTCTTTAATTTTTAATCTGTTAATAAACTAGAATCCTACATTAATACCAACTGTTACAGTACGAACTTGACCAATTGTATTTCTATCAACACCCGGTGTTAATGGACTTGCACCATTTACAGAAATTTCAGGGTCGGCTCCTGGGTATTTAGTAATAACAAATGGGTTAAAGGCTTGAACATAAAAACGTGCAGAACCCATTTTTACTTTTTCCATTATTTTTGAAGGAATAGTATAACCAAGTGTAAGAGAACGACATTTTACAAAATCTGCATTAAATAAATTGCCTGTAATAGGGGTTGCACTACCATTAGAAATATTATCATTAAATACTACTCTTGGAATATCAGTAACATCTCCTGGTTTTTTCCAACGGTTTAAGACTTCTGTACTATTGTTCCAGAAACGTTGGTCTAATAAACCAGCTCTACTACCAAAATAAACACTATTACCGAAACTGAAATACATATCAATACCTAAGTCGAATTGTTTCCAGCTTAAGTTACTTTGAAAACCTCCGAAAAGAGTTGGTAATGCATTGCCTGCAATAACCCCATCTCTTGCAAGGTCAATACCAGGAGCTACTGTTCCATTATCTCTGAATGTCCATCTACTTGCTGCAACTGGGTTTGAAAAATCAAACAAAATCTCTCTACCAGCACCATTTAAAAATATTCTTCTTCCTGTAGTTGGATCTACACCATTTGTTCTTACTAAAAAGAAACTACCTATCTGTTGTCCTGGACGAGTAATGTTGGTTCTTTCTAATTGAGTTGTACCAATAATTTCAGGAACACCAGGTGCTAATGAAGTAACTTCATTTTTCAATGTAGCAAAGTTGAAACCTACGCTCCATCTCAAATCTTTTTTATCAATTATTCTTGCATTAATGCCAACCTCGATACCTCTATTGTACATGCTTGCTGCATTTGCCTCAATTGAATTTCCTGGAATACCCATTGAAGGAGGTGTAGGAACTGCTATAATCAAGTCTGTTAATTTTGTATTGTAGTATCCTAATTCTACATTAACTCTACCTTTTAAAGTACTAAAGTTTAAGCCTACATCAAATTTTTCACTATTTTCCCACTGCAAGTTACTGTTCCCTGCTTGGTTAAAAAACAAAGTTGGATTGCCTAAACCATATTGGAATGATCCAAAAGTACTTAAAGATGCAAAGTTTGAAACAGCTGCAACACTACCTATTTTTCCATAACTAGCTCTTAATTTTACATTATCAAAAGTTTTACTTATTCCACTATTTTTCCAGAAACTTTCCTCAGATAAAGAATAACCTAAGCTAGCTCCATAGAAAGTACCCCATTTTTTACCATCAGAAAATGCAGAATAACCATCTCTACGTGCATTAACACTTAAATAGTATTTGTTTTTGTAGTTATAGTTAATTCTACCAAAAAATGATAACAAATAGTTTTCTGTTATAGCATTTCCAACAGGATTATTATTGGTTGTGAAATTTCCTTGGAAATCGTTAAAAAAGTTATCCGCCAGTGCTTGACGGCTAGCACCCCAACGATTTAATGTACTTTTATTCTCTTCGTGTCCAGCCAAAACTGTAAAGTTATGATTGCCATTATCTAAAGAAAAATCATAGGTTAAAGTATTTTGGAAATTTGTAAAGTTTTGCTTACCAACTACATTAAAAGCTAAACCATCATCGGTAGTTGCAGCAGTTTGTAAACCATCACCATGTAATGCATTATAAAAAGTTTTATCTTCAACTGTTTGATAGTTTCCACCATAAACACTTCTAAAATACAAACCTTTCATTAATTTCAACTCTAAGTTTACGTTTGCAACTAATTGATCTATTTCTGATGATATAACATTTAAATCTCTAACCATTACTGGATTTACAAGACCTGAGTTAGTTAGATTATTGTTTCGTCCAATTTGATTAACGTTGTTACGAGAAACAGGATCTGTTCCAAAAATATTATATGTTCCATCAGCATTATAAGGCGAAACATTTGGTGCAGTAATAAATGCTAAACGACCAGAACCTGCTGTGTTAAAAGGTTGTCCAGGAAGCGAGCCTGTACTTGGTGAAAATGTAGTACCTCTACTAAAATTCATGTTTGCACCAATTTTTAAATAATCGTTTACTTTATTTTCTACATTCATACGCATTTGCATACGCTCAAACGTATTTGTACGTAAAATACCTTCTTGCTTGGTATAGTTTGTACTAAAGAAATATTTTGTGTTATCGTTACCTCCAGAAACACTTACATTGTGGTTTTGTTGCTTACCTGTTTGATAAACATGGTCTGTCCATCTTGTATCAACAGGTTGACCATTTAAAGTTGCAGCAAAAAACAAAGGAGCTCCTGCTGGTTGACCACTGCTGTTTACATTGGCTTGATTAAGATTTGCTAAGGCTTCATTTTTAGAAGCAATATATTGGCTAGCATTTAAAACTTCAAACAAGTTAAACGGACTGCTCCAACCATAACTAAAATCATAATTTACTTTTGCCTTGCCATTTTTACCTTTTTTAGTAGTAATTAACATTACACCATTTGCTGCTCTACTACCATAAATTGCTGTTGCTGCTGCGTCTTTTAAAATTTGGATATCATCAATATCTCCAGGGTTTAAAGTTCCCAAAGCATTATTTGCAGATAAATTGGTAGATACATCACCTTGTATTGCTGGAACTCCATCAATTATAATTAATGGTTGAGAACTACCAGAAATTGAGTTTACCCCGCGAACTCTAATAACAGCAGGATTGTTCAATACTCCATTTGGTAAACTTACGTTTACACCAACTGCTTTACCTGATAAAGCTTGATCAAAACTTTGGACAGGAATGTCTTTGATATTGTCACCTTTAATTGATGCAATACTACCTGTTACATCTTTTTTCTTTTGTGTGCCATAACCAACTACTACAACTTCTCCCAAAGATTTATCTTCAGTTTTTAAAGAAATTGAAACAGTGTTAGATGCACCTAAAGATTCTGTAACATCTTCGTAACCTACAGAACTAAAACTTAATTTTTTTACTGTTGTAGGAACAGTAATGGAATAATTCCCACCATTATCAGTTAAAGTTTTTTTGTCGGAACCAACAGCTTTTACTGTTACTCCAACTACTGCTGCTCCTTTGTCATCAGTAACTTTACCAGTTACAGTTCGATTTTGAGCAGAAACACTTGATACTAGAAGCATAAAAGCTCCTACTAAACATAGAAATTTTCTCATGTTGTTATATAATTTTTTGTTAAAGATTCCAAATAAACAAGAATTTCTTTAAAAAAGCTGCTTAAAAAAAGTTTTTTCTAATTTTTTTTTCTGATATCGTATTTTTAGTTTCTTCCTAAAAATTACCCTTTTAACCATACATTTGACCAGTTATAAATTAAAATATTAAGGATGTTTAATAACAAAACCATTTTTATTACTGGTGCAACAAGAGGTATTGGTAAAGCAATTGCTCTTAAACTTGCCAAAGAAGGAGCTAATATTGTAATTGCTGCAAAAAGTGTAGAGGAAAACCCAAAATTGGGAGGCACAATTTTTAGTGCTGCTCAAGAAATTGAAGCTGCAGGTGGAAAAGCGTTGCCTTTGCAAGTAGATATTCGCTTTGAAGATCAAATACAAGCTGCAGTGAAAAAAGCTGTGGAGCAATTTGGCGGTATTGATGTGCTTATTAATAATGCATCTGCCATTCAGTTAACTGGAACTTTACAAACAGAGGCTAAGCGATTTGATTTAATGCACGACATTAATGTAAGAGGCACTTTTTTAATGGCACAGGCTTGTATTCCTTACTTACAAAAAAGCAGTAATGCACATATTCTTACATTATCGCCCCCAATAAATTTAATTAATAAATGGATGGCTCCTCATGTTGCTTATACAATGAGTAAGTTTAATATGAGCATGATGGCAATGGCTTGGGCTGGTGAGTTTAAGAAAGATAATATAGCTAGTAATGCACTTTGGCCAAAAACCACAATTGATACTGCTGCTGTAAGAAACCTTTTAGGAGGAGAGGCATTGGCTAAAATGAGCAGAACTGTTGATATTTTAGCAGACGCTGCATACTTTATTTTAAGTAAACAAAACTTAGAATATACTGGCAATACTTTTATTGATGAAGATGTTTTGGCAAAAGAAGGTATCACAGATTTAAGTAATTATAGTGTAGTTCCTGGTGCTACTTTATTTCAAGATTTATTTGTGTAAAATTGTATAATCAGTATGCATAGCACTAATTGTTTAAATTGTAATAAACCATTTACAGAGAGAGAACTTTTTTGTAGTTCATGTGGTCAACGTACAACAACTCATAGATTTTCGCTTAAAAGCATTTTTGCACACGACTTTGTACATGCTATTTTTCATTTAGATAGAGGCTTTTTTAGTACGCTAAAAAATTTGTTTTTGCAACCAGGTACAGTTGTAAAGGAATTTTTAGATGGCAAACGAGTAAAGTATTTTAACTACTTTACTATGATATTAGTGTTAATTACAGTAGGGCATTTACTCAATTTGAGTAGCCCAATAAAACTTACAGATTTAATAAATAAATCAGCAAGTGTTAACAAAACAATCAAAACACCATTAAAAGTTGATACAGCACTGTTAATGGGCAAAAATATTGTTTTAGATTCTCAAAAATTATCTCTATTAAATCAAAAAATTGATTCCATAAAACGAAGAAGACATATTGCAATTAAAGTAGAGGCAAAAGTTGCCATAGAGCAAGAAAAAATTTTTACTTCTTTTGAACGATTTACTAAAGAAAATCCAAAACTATTTTATTTAATTTTATTACCAATTTATACTCTTATTACCTTAATCTGGTTTTACAAATCAAAGCTGAATATTTCGGAGCATTTGATATTGAATATTTATAAAACCTGTGGTGATATAGTTATTGGAATATTAATGACCTTAGGTTTTTATGTATATCCCAAAGTTAGTTTTTGGATAGTTATTTATCCATTTACTACATTGCTTATGATTGCATATGGTACTTGGTTTTTTCACAATTTTTTTAAGCAGTATTATAAAGATAGTGGTATTGTGTTTCTAAAAAGTTTGGCTGCTATTATTACAGTTCAACTAGTTATAGGCTTAAGTGCAGGTGTTTATATAATTATAAAAATGATTCAATTAAGCTCATAATCTTAATTTTAGAAAACTTCTTCAATTGTTTTCACAGCTATTTTAATCCTTTTTTAAACGATTTTATCTAAATAAGTTTCAAAAAATAAAAATTTGTCTACATTTAGGCAACCATAATCTTCATTTTGGTATCAATATTGTATCATTTATGTTAAAATAATTTGTGAGTGAACATGAGATGATAAAAGGCTGTATAAGCAAGCATGTGCAATGCCAAAAAGCGTTGTTTACATTGTATGCTCCAAAGTTTATGACTGTATGCTTACGTTATGCAGTTGATGCAATGGAGGCCGAAGACTTTTTGCAAGAAGGTTTTGTACGCATTTTTAATAACCTTCACCAATTTAAATTTGAAGGGAGTTTTGAAGGTTGGATGCGAAGAATTGTTGTAAATGTATGCCTTAAAAAACTGCAAAAAAAGAAGCTTGTTTTTAATGAAATAATTGAAGAGCAATCAGCAGTTCCCTCAATAGATGCTAGTGCTTACAATCATTTGGGTGAAAGTGATTTGTTGAAATTAATTAGCAAATTACCCGAAGGATATAGAATTGTTTTTAACCTAAATGTGATTGAAGGATATAGCCACGAAGAAATAGCAAAAATGCTAAACGTACAACCTAGCACCAGCAGAAGCCAATTGGTAAAAGCAAGAAAAATGCTGCAACAACAAATTTTAGAATTACAAAAAGTAGCTGTTTAAAATATGACTGATAAATTATTTGATAATTTTATACAGCAACAGCTGTACCATAAAGAAAGTCCTGTGCCACCTGGCTTGTGGGATAAAATTGCTGCACAGCAAGAAAAAGAAAAACCAGCATTAATTTGGTGGAAAAATCCTAAAGTTTATGGTTTAGGATTTGCTGTTGTTTCTATTTTTTTGGCAGGTATTTTTTTAAAAAAACAGCAAAATACAAGTGTAGCTATTGCAAATAAACCAGTTGATAACACACAACAAAATCAAGTAATCAATTCAAATTCAACAATCAAGAACATAGTTTCGTCATCTCCATCAAGTAGTTTAAGTAAAACAAATAATGATTCTAAAATTTCATTAAGCAGTGATGAAAAACACCTAGCTAATAGTATTTCCAACAGAAATATTGTTCAAAAGAGATTACAAGAAAACAAAAGCAATGTTTCTGTAAATTCAACTCAACTGCAATTAGGAAAGAAAAATAATAACACAAGCTTTTCATATTTCAATCAAAATATTACTAGTCCAATTTTGACCAAGCAGTTAGATTATGGTACACTACTAACTGATAATGAAAAAGTTCATTTAAGTACGCCTAAAAAAACGTCAAATGGATTACTAATTGGTGTTTCAAGCAATTTAAGTAATCAGTTAGGATCTACTGGTTCTAATGCAAACGAGACTCAATTTTTTACAAAGTCTGGTAAAAACTTGTTTGCTGCAACAGCCACACCTCCAATAATTAATTTAAGAAAAGTATTTGGATTAGATGACTGCCCAAGTGCCAATGGTAGTTTTAGAAATGATTTTTATATAGAAGGATATGCTAGTGCTGATTATACAATGAAAAGAGTGGATAATATTAGTACTACCGATGCTTATTTAGCTAAAAAAGATAGTGCCGAAAAAATGAGAGGTGGCTTTACTTTAGGTGTACGATTTAGTAAATCAATCTCAGATAATATGTTTTTGAAAGCTGGATTTCAGTTTACTCAAATGTTTGAACAATTTAAGCTTACAACCGAAAATGAACGTAGAGTAACTACAACTATTGTTACACGTACCTTAGTAAGAGCAGGATTGCCAGATACTACAATTAGTGATACAACAAGTCTTATCCAAATAGGTTATCGCACACAACGTAATACCAATTTATATCGTAGCATTGAGTTGCCAATTTTGCTTAGTTATGAATTTGGCAAACAAGATAGTAAATATAGTTTTGCATTAACTGCTGGTGCAATAATCAACCTTAGTACATGGAACAATGGTATTACAGTAAATGAACTAAATCAAATTGTATCTATAAACTCAAAGCCAACCCAAAATAGTTTTTATACGCATCAAATAGGGCTAAGTGCTTATTTGAGTGCTAGTGTAATAAAACAACTCAACGAAAAATGGTCGTTTTTTGCTGAGCCTTATTTACGCTACTCTTTAGGCAAAAATAATGTGGCATCAGGTTTTGTACAGCAATTTGATGCCATAGGAATAAACTTTGGCACAAGATTAAAATTGAATAAATAAAAAATTAAAATATGAAACAAAAGCAACAGCTATTAAAAACCTAGTATCATTCACTAAAAGAGCAATTAGTACACCCCCTATTATGAAAAAATTGTTTACCATTTTATTATTTCCTTTTTTGTTTGCAAGTTGTTACGACAACTCCATAGACAGTTTTGAATTATATCCTGGATTAGAATTAAATGATGTTACCTGGAGTAATAGTCCTATTGATTTATCAAAAACAAGTGCACTAGTACAAGATTTAGTTTTAGAAACAAAAACGCTATCTTTTTATGCAGCAAATGGAGCTACTTGGAACTTAAATGATAAAACACAAATTATATTGCCAGCAAATGGATACACAAATTCTTCTGGTGTTGCATTAACAGGTAGTTTATTTGTAGATGCAGTATTGCTTAGTAAAAAAGGCGATTATGTAAGAAATTTATTGCCAAGCACCACAGCATCAGCTATTGTTGAGTATGGTGCAAACAGTTTTTATCTTTCGTTAAGAAAAAATGATTTAACAGAAGCTAAACTTGCTAGTGGAAGTTTTATAACAGTAAGTGCAAAAGATACTACAGCCCAAGCTACTCAATTGTTATCATTTTCTGAAACAATTTTGCCTTTAAATAACGACAACCCACTTCGTTGGTTTGTAAACACTAATGCTTCAAATGGAAGCTTGCAATTAAAAAATAGTTTACCAATATCTGCCTACGGATCAAGAAAGGGTTTTGAAATTAGCACCAATAAAACAGGAAATTACATTACAACTGCAAAGCCTTACAATCCACCATCTACAACAAGTAGAGTAGATGTTGTGATGCCTGCAAACTTCACTAATAAAAACACCATTGTATTTGCGGTGTTTGATAATAAAAATATTGTTTTACGCCTTACACCAGACCCTAGTAATAAAACGTATTACTATAATGCAATGCCTGCAACAGAAAGGGTAAATTTTGTAAGTGTTTCGTTAATAGATAATAAAATTTATTATGGTAGCAATGCTGTTACTATTTCACCAAATGGGGTGTATAAAGTAAACCCTGCTAATGAACCTATAACTTCAACTAAGTTAAAAGCCTATTTAGATTTATTATAAAGAAAAACCAATATTCAATATCCTATAAATACCAAAAAACAACATAGTTACTTTTCTACAACCAAAGTTTTACTTAAGTAATCATGCAACGTACGCTCGTTTAAAAAAGGGAAAAAGAATAAATCTATAATAGTAAGCCTTACTAAAGATCTAACAAATAATTGCCAAATTTTTGGTTTTTTTCCATTGCTGCTTACAACTTTTGTATAGCTAAGATACTTACCAAAGCTTCTTTTTAGCAAGCTTTCTAGAATAAAGTAATAAGTAAATAATACTATTCCAAACAACTCGCCAAAACTAAAAACCATTTGCCTACGCCACATTATGGCATATTGTGTTAATGCCTTGTTTATAAAGTAAGCCAATGTAAATACAATAATGGTGTCTACTAAAAAGTTTAATGTTCTTGTGCCTACGCCAACGGGTTGTAGTGTTTTCATTTTTTTATGCAAATGGAATTTTTACTACTTTAGCTTTAATAGCATTGTTTCTGATATCAATAAAAACCTCTGTATCTAAAGCTGCATGTTCAACATTAATATATCCAAGCCCAATAGCTTTATTTAAACTGGGGCTTTGTGTGCCACTTCTTACTACACCAATAGCTTCTCCTAAAGTATTTTTAATGATATAACCATTGCGTGGTATTCCTCTATCAATCATTTCAAAACCAACTAGCTTTTTAGTAATTCCAGCTTGCTTTTGATTTTCTAAAATATTTTTTGCAGTAAACTCTTTTGTAAATTTAGTAATCCAGCCAAGCCCAGCTTCAAGAGGTGTAGTTGTGTCGTCAATATCATTGCCATATAAACAATAGCCCATTTCTAATCGCAAAGTATCTCTTGCAGCCAAGCCAATAGGTTTTAAGTTTGTGGCTTCTCCAGCATTAAAAATAGCTTCCCAAATTTTATTAGCATTATCGTTTTCATCTCTAAAATAAATTTCTACTCCTCCAGCACCAGTATATCCTGTAGCACTTACAATTACATTTTCTACACCTGCAAAAACAGTTCTTACAAAAGTGTAGTATTTTAAATTCATAATATCATCGTTACACAAAGGTTGCAAAATTTTTGTAGCATTTGGCCCTTGTATAGCAAGTAAGCAAGTTTTATCGCTAATATTATGAAGTTCAACATTGTTTGTATTGTGCAAATTTACCCATGCCCAATCTTTATCAATATTACTTGCATTTACAACAAGCATATAAACTTTATTTTCCTCAATGCAATACACAATCAAATCATCAATTATACCCCCAGTTTCATTAGTAAAACAGCTGTATTGTGCTTTGCCTACAGTAAGTTTACTAGCATCGTTACTAGTAATTCTTTGAATTAGCTCTAACGCATTTTCACCTTTTAGAATAAATTCTCCCATATGGCTTACATCAAATACACCAGCATTTTGGCGTACAGCAAAATGCTCTTCGTTTATACTTGTATAGCTAATAGGCATATTATATCCAGCAAATGGAGCCATTTTTGCACCAAGAGCAATATGCTTATGGGTGAAAGGTGTGTTTTTTATTGACATAATTTAAATATAATGGTTACAAAGAAACGCAGTTTAAAATGTTTCAACAATAATTTATTTAAACAATTAAATTACAGAAAGGTTATCCCTGCAACAAAAAAATAGCAGGTTGTTTGTGAATGTTGGGAAGATTTTTTTTCCATTCACTAATTGTTTTGGTAACTATACTTTCATTTTCACCAGAAATATTTACAGCAATACAAAGCAAAGTATTGCTTTTACATACTAGCATAATATCTTGCAACAAGGCATTGTTGCGATAAGGTGTTTCTATAAATATTTGGGTGCTATTTTTTTGTTGAGACGATGCTTGCTCTACAAATTTTAACTTATTTTTTCTTTCAGTTGCATCAATGGGTAAATAACCATGAAAAGTAAAAGATTGCCCATTTAAACCACTAGCCATTAATGCTAAAATTATAGAACTTGGCCCAACAATTGGTATTACTATTGCTCCTAATTGTTGAGCAACATGCACTAAAATCTGTCCAGGGTCTGCAATGCCAGGGCAGCCAGCTTCACTTACAATGCCAATATTTTTTCCTGATAGCAAAATTTCTTTAAACCTTTGCTGTACTTGGGCTTCAGCATTGTGTATAGCATGCCACTCGTGGGCATCAATAATAATTTCTTTATAAATGCTTTTAAAAAATCGGCGAGTAGTTTTTTCAACTTCTACAAAAAAAGCATCACATTTTTTGATGGCTTCAATAGTGTATGTTGGAATGGTATGTAAAGCATTTTCTGCCAACGGGCAGGGAATAAGATAAACTTTACCAAGAGTGTTAATCATTAAGCAAAAATAAAAATTTATATCTATTGATTTTACATTTTACAAAAACGCCTATATTTGTACAGCAACGCTGCACTGCAATAGTGTGGCGTTGTATTTTTTTTGTATAAATGTAAAAAGATTTGCCATGAGTGAGTATGTAACTAAAGAAACGTTTGATAAAATGCGAGATGAACTTCATCGCATGAAAACTATTGAAAGGCCAGCAGCATCTAAAGCAATTGCTGAGGCAAGAGAAAAGGGCGACCTTAGAGAAAATGCAGAGTATGATAGTGCTAAGGAAGCACAAGGTATGCTAGAAGCTAAAATAAAGCATTTAGAAGGTGTAATTGCTACTGCTAAAATTGTGGACCCCAATACCATTGACACAAGCAAAGTAAGTATTCTTACAAAAGCTACTATTACAAATTTGGCTACCAAAAAAACACTGACCTACCAAATTGTAGGTGAAAAAGAAGCGGACTTAAAAGCTGGAAAAATTAGTGCATCTTCTCCCATTGGGAAAGGCTTATTGGGCAAAGTAAAAGGCGATATTGCCGAAGTACAAGCCCCTAATGGTATTTTAAAATTTAAAATAGAAAATATTAGTATTTAATTTTTTTTAACAAACACCTTCTAATATATGTGCCTTCAAAAACTTTAGAAGGTGTTTTTTTAAAGCTCTACAATGACTATTTTTTCTAAAATAATTGCACGAGAAATACCTTGCTATTTAATAGCTGAGAACGAAAATTTTATTGCTTTTTTAGATGTATTTCCTTTGCAAAAGGGGCATGTGCTTGTAGTGCCAAAAATAGAAGTTGATAAGGTATTTGACTTACCAATACATTACCTAGCCGAAATGTTAGTGTTTGCACAGCCAATTGCCAAAGCTATTGAGAAAAGTTTTGCTTGCAACCGTGTAAGCATGCTTACTGTTGGGTTAGAAGTGCCACATGCACACTTGCATTTAATGCCAATAAACGCTAGCAACGACATAGAATTTAGCAACAAAAAGCTTCAATTATCTAAACAAGAATTTATTGAAGTGCAGCAGATGATTTTAAGTAATTTGTAATACCTAGTGACTTACAGTATCTTTTACCTCTTGTTGCTTCTTTTTAAAAGGATTAAATTTATCTAACAATCCTTTTCCTTTTTGTTCTATTTGTTTCTTAGTATCATCAATAGGATTACCAGTTTTTTGAACAGTATCTTTATTTCCCAACATTTGTTTTATTAACTCGTCTTTAGCATTTTTTATGATTAAATTTTTGGTAGCTTTTGCCGTATCTGCTAATGCTTTTTTGGCACTATCTGCTTGTGCTTTTACTGCATCTACTTTGGTTTGTGCAAATGTTTGTATTTGATTTTTCAAATCGTTTGCCAAACTACTTCCTGTTTGTTTTAAATTGGTTGTAACAGTAGGGTTTTTAATGCTTCCTCCCATTTTTATTTGTACTGGAATTAAATTGGCCAAAACAATATTAGCACCTACATTTTTGGCTTTGTTTTGCAAATCATTAACAATGCTATTTCCTTTGTCACTTATCATTTCTCTAGGAATATTCATGTTTATAGTATAATCCATGTCTTGGTTTAAACCATGAAGCCCACCAATTTCCATATCAATACCTTTAACTTTTATTTTAAATGGTTTTACTAATACTTTACCATTACTAAACTCTATAAAAGCTTTAATATTTTTAGCACTAATATTTTTAAGTTCGTTTACTTTTAAAGTGTTGGCGAGTTTATCTAAAGGTGCAAAAGAAGTAAGTACTCCATCTAACATAAGTAAATTTCCAATGCCTGATAATGTAGTTATTTGAGGCATCATATCTTGTCCTAAAATGCCACTCATATTAAATTGCGAGTTTAATTTGCCATTTAAATATTTACCAATGGGCATCAATTTTTCGAAAGTATTTAAGGCTGTAAATGCTTGTTGAATATCAACATTGTTTACTGCATAATTAAAATTTATAGCAGGTTGTTGTTTGTTGTCTTTAGTAGAGTAAGTGCCACTAGCAGTAAGCATTCCATCCATGCTATTGCCCTTTAGATTAGTAACTTTAACAGATTCATCAGCAACAAGTAAAGAGCCAGTTGCATTACTTATTTTTAATTTATCATATACAATATTATTGGCAGTTGCATTTATAGTAAAATTGATATTCTTAGGAATTACAAATGCCTGTAAAGCTTGATTGTTTGTTTGAACGGTTGCCTCTTTTTTTCCCATCCAGTTATTTACATTTATATCATCTGCTGTTACATTTAGTACTCCATTTAATACCCCATTTGAAAATGCATAGGCCATAAAATTGCTTACAAATCCATTGCCTTTAAAATTACTTTGTTGTAATTGAGCATCAATATTATTTAAAGTAAATTGTTGAGGGTTTAGAGATACATTAATGTTGTTTATTGAAACACCAGAAGGATAACTGCTGCTTTTGTAACTAAAATTTTGAACATCAATGTTTCCTTGTGCTTTTACATTGCTAAGTTGCTTATTTACAACTGACTTTGTAAATCCTTGGAAGCTAGCATTAGCATTTAAAATACCTTTTAAAATTGTTCCTTTTTGTAAGGGTAAATAATTGATAGTTTTTTCGAGATTTAGTTTGCCTTTTGCAGCAGCATTGACAAATAAATTAGTAATGGGATGTTGAACATTTAGTGTAAAATCAAAAGGATCTTTTTCAATTTCAAAATGCCCTTTTTTAATATCAATTACTACATCATCATTATTACCAGTTTCATTTTTAACATGAGCATCGATATTAATATTATCAACTGCTGTTGGCAAACTAGGGTATTTGAAATATCCGTCTTTAGCTACAATATTTAAGTTGTATGCAGGTAAAGAATTGCTGCTGTAAATTCCTTTCACAAAACCATCAAATTGTGCTGTGCCCTTGGTTTGAATATTGTTAAAATTGTTTTGATAAATTGTTGGTATAAAAGACAATAAGGTTTTAAAGCTATTGGATAAAGTATTAAAACTTATATCCATTTTGTATGCATCTTCTGGTAGTAACTGAATATTGCCTTTTGTGTTAAGTTGCAAATCGTTGAGCCAAATTTCTTTGGAGTTAAAGCTATAGGTTTTGGTTTTATTATTTACATCAAATGTTGCATCTAGCTTGGTTTTTATGCTATTCAAATAATTAATTCCACCATAATTAACATCAACGCTCTCAGCTTCAGTTTTTGTGTCTAATGCAAAAATTTCGTTTGTAAAATTACCCTTGCCTTGGTGCGTAAGGTTTTTAACTTCTGCTTTAGTGTTGTTGGCATCGTTAATGTAAATAATATTGGCATGGTTAATTTCATATTTTTCTAGCTTAAGCTTTAAATTAGCACTAGATGAATCTTTTGTAGTAGATGTACTGTTTTCTACAATATCCCAGTTTGCTTTGCCATTGGCTAAAACATGGGCTTTCACAATTGCATCTTCAACTGAAATTTTATAAACCTCAATGTTTTGCTGTTTAATAGCACTCATTAGGTTTACAGCAACACTTATTTCTTTTGCAAAAATTAAAGTGTCGCCAACAAATTCATTTTTACCAACTATCGAAATGTCGTTTACTGCAATTGAAAGTTTTGGAAAACTTTTAAACAAAGAAATACTTACATCACTAAAGTTTGTAGTGGCTTGTAATTTGGTGTTTAACTCTTGTTTTACTAGTGCTAATATTTTTCCTTTAAATAAATAAGGAGCTGCAAATGCTACTACAATTAATCCAATAAATGTTAATCCGGTATATTTTAAAATTTTCTTTGCCATAGCACAAAAATAATTGTTATGCCATGGCAAAGAAGTTAAAATTTAAGCTAAATTATTTTCTACCAAATATTCAGCAATTTGAACAGCATTTGTTGCAGCACCTTTTCTTAGATTATCACTTACAATCCACATATTTAAAGTATTTGCTTGCGTTTCGTCTCTTCTAATTCTACCCACAAAAACAGCATCTTTATTATGTGCATTCATTGGCATAGGATAAATAGCATTAGCAATATCATCTTCAAGTACAATACCTGGTGCAGCAGCTAAAATGTTTTTTACGTCAGCTATTTCAAAGTCGTTTAAAAATTCAATATTTACACTTTCGCTGTGGCCACCCATTACTGGAATACGAACAGTTGTAGCAGTAACTTTAATGTTATCGTCTCCCATAATTTTACAAGTTTCTTTCACCATTTTCATTTCTTCTTTGGTGTATCCGTTATCAGTAAAAACATCAATTTGAGGAATAACATTTAAATCAATTTTGTATTTATAGGCCATTTCGCCCTCTACATTGTTTCTTTCGTTCATAAGCTGATCTACAGCCTTTTTTCCTGTACCAGTAACGCTTTGATACGTGCTTACCACTACTCTTTTTATTTTGTAAGCATCGTGTAATGGTTTTAAAGCAACTACCATTTGTATGGTGCTGCAATTTGGGTTAGCAATTATATAATCTTCTTTAGTAATTGCGTTAGCATTTACTTCTGGTACGATTAACTTTTTTGTAGTATCCATTCGCCATGCAGATGAGTTATCAATAACTTTAATTCCAGCTTCTGCAAATTTTGGAGCCCATTCCAAAGAAGTAGAGCCACCGGCCGAAAAAATTGCAATTGCTGGTTTTGCATCAATAGCTTGTTGCATCCCAATGATTGATATTGGGTTTCCCTTATAAAAAACTGTTTTTCCAATACTTTTTTCACTGGCAACAGCTAAAATTTCTGTTGCATTAAAATTTCTTTCTGCTAGTACTTCTAGCATTTTTGTGCCCACTAATCCTGTTGCTCCTACAACTGCTACTTTCATTGATTATTATTTTTAAGATTGCCTCAAAAATAGGGTTTGAAAAAATATAATGCTGCAAACTTGGAAAAATGATTTTAACTGCTATTTTTGCAATCCTTTAAAATCGTTGTTAAACGATTTTGGACCTATAGCTCAGTTGGTTAGAGCATCTGACTCATAATCAGAGGGTCCCAGGTTCAAGTCCTGGTGGGTCCACAAAGCAGAGAAATTTCTCTGCTTTTTTATTTTATTCCTTCTAATTTATAACCATTCCAGGTTTTTGTAGTTTTATCGTAAAAGAAAAATTGTCCATTTGTAAAAGAAAAATTAAATGTACTGTAAAGTTCAACATCATTTGGTATAGTTGCTTCGAAGGTTTTTTTACCAGTTTTAATGTTGTAAAACTCTATGGTTTTGTTAGTTACATTTAGTACAATAATTTCTTTGCCTACTGTATTTGTGATGCCAATAAAATGTTCGTTGTAGTTATCGTAAAAGTTCTGTTCTGTTTGTTTCCCCTGAAAGTTTAATTCTACAAGAGGTTTAATCATGCTATCAGCTTTATTCCAATATGTTACAACGCCATTGTCGATAAATAAAATTCTATTGCTCGTTTTATCATAAGCACCTTGACTATTTTCTGTAGGTTGGTTAAAACCTTGTTTTGTAGTTTTAGCTTCAAACACCATTTCGCCAGTTTTGCTAATAACATATTCAAAAAAACCACCATCGTCATAGCAGTTGCCCTCTATAGTTTTTGAATTTGGATTATACCACAACCCTCTTACATCAACCATTGTTGTTAAATCTGGTTGAGAAACAATGCTTCCCCTTTCATCTGCAACAACCATTGGAAATATTTTATTGCCTGCTTTTGCGGCATAATATTTTTTTTTCAGGGGATGCCAAGCAACACTTGCTCCATTTGCACCACCTTCCTCTTTAATTGAAATAGAAATCGTTTTTAGTAAAATTGATTTTTTTTCTGTGCTTAACTTATTTTTTGATTCATTGTTGCTAGTTTGAGCAATACTGCCCATATAGAATAACACAACAACAAAAACCGATAGTATTTTTTTCATAATAATTATTTAGAACATCAAAAGTAGAGTTTATAAGTAGCATCTATATACCCAAAAAGTGGTATTTTCTTAAGTTTAATTATATTGCCAAACTAAAATCTTAAAAATGAAGTTTATACTAAGTTTTATAGTTGCTTTATTGCTCGAAACTTTTTGTTTTGCTCAAGAAATTAAAACAACGTCTCCAAACCAGCAATTTACTTTAACGTTTGGGTTAAGCATCAAAGGCGAACCTTATTACTCTCTTAGTTTTAAAAACAAAACTGTCATTGAAAACTCATTTTTAGGGTTTGACATAAAAGAAATTTTTACAAATAAGCTGTTGCCTTCTTTAAAAGAAAACTTAGCAGTTACAGGAGCTTTAAAAACATCTTATAAAAATACATGGCAACCAGTTTGGGGCGATAGAAAAAATATTATTGATAACCATAATCAACTAATTGTACAATTAAAGCAACAAACAAGCGATTCATTAGAGCTAAATATTGTTTTTAGGGTTTTTGATGATGGTGTTGGGTTTCGCTACGAGTTTCCTCAACAAAAAAACCTTAATCATTTTATTATTTCTCAGGAGTATAGCCAGTTTAATCTTACAAATAATCATAATGCTTTTTGGATTCCTGGAGATTATAACACCAATGAATATCAACCCAATATTTCTACATTAAGTAATGTAAATGCTGTTGAAAAATCTAAAGAAGCCACAGAAATATTTACTCGAACTGTTATTAGCGAAAATGCTGTACAAACCCCATTAATGCTAAAAACCAACGATGGTTTATACATTAATATACACGAAGCTGCATTGGTAAATTATCCTGCAATGCATTTGGAAATTGATAAAACTGAGTTTAATTTAAAAGCTCATCTAGTACCCGATGCAGTTGGCAATAAAGCGTATTTACAAGCACCTGCTAAAACACCTTGGCGTACAATTATTGTAAGCGATAAAGCCACAGATATTTTGGCCTCCACTTTAATTTTAAACTTAAACGAGCCAAGTGCTATTAAAAATACTAGTTGGATAAAACCTCAAAAAATGATGGGTGTCTGGTGGGAAATGCATGTAGGCACAGGTACTTGGGATTATACCACATCTCAAGAAATAAATGTAAATAAAAACCTTGCTAATGCAAAGCCACATGGAAAACACTCTGCCAACACACGTAATGTAAAAAAGTATATAGATTTTGCTAGTAAGCATGGCATTGATGGAATATTAGTTGAAGGTTGGAACGTGGGTTGGGAAGATTGGTTTGGTAAATGGAAAGAAAATGTGTTTGACTTTGTAACGCCTTATCCCGATTTTAATGTTGCAGAATTAAAACAGTATGCTAAAAAGAAAAATGTGAAACTTATTATGCATCACGAAACATCAGCTTCAGTAACAAACTATGAAAGATATTTAGATACAGCTTTAAGGTTTATGAAAAATAATGGCTATGATGCAGTAAAAACAGGTTATGTGGGGTACATTATTCCTAGAGGCGAACATCATGATGGGCAATTTATGGTAAACCATTACAATAGAGTGGCACAAAAAATGGCAGAATATAAAATCATGTTAGATGCTCACGAACCAGTTAGGCCAACTGGTATGCATAGAACTTATCCTAATTGGCTAGCTTGCGAAGCTGCACGAGGTATGGAGTTTAATGCTTGGAGTGTAGGTAATAACCCAAACCATGAAACAATATTGCCATTTACAAGATTAATGGGTGGGCCAATGGATTATACTCCAGGTATTTTTGAGTTAAACATGAGTTATTGGGATAAAAGTAAAACCAATACTATACACACCACACTAGCAAAACAGTTAGCATTGTATGTAGTGTTTTGTAGCCCAATACAAATGGCAGCAGATTTACCAGAAAGTTATGAAAAACGATTAGATGCTTTTCAATTTATTAAAGATGTAGCTGTTGATTGGGACGAAAGTAAATATCTTGAAGCAGAGCCTGGTGAATACATTACCATTGCTCGAAAAGCAAAAAATAAAAGCAATTGGTTTTTAGGAGCAATAACCAATGAAAATGCAAGAACCACAAAAATTACCTTAGATTTTTTGGATGCTAATAAAACCTATGAAGCAACTATTTATGCCGATGCCCCAAATGCAAGTTATAAGGCAAATGCAGATAAATATGTAATTACAAAAATTAAAGTTACCAATAAAACTGTTTTAGATTTAGTATTGGCAGCAGGAGGTGGTTGTGCAATTAGTATTATGGCTTTGGGAAAATAGTTTTTAGCTACAAAAAAGCCCCAACTAAAAACAAGTGTTGGGGCAGCATAGCAATCGAAGAGACCAAAAAGTTAATCTATATAATTTATAGTTTAGGTGCAGCATTTAAAGTTTCTTGAGATACACCATCAGCATATTTTTCAAAGTTTTTTATAAACATGGCAGCTAAATTTTTAGCAGCCAAATCATAAGCATTTCTATCTTGCCAAGTAAACCTAGGGTGTAAAACTTCTTTAGGTACATTAGGGCAAGTTTTAGGCATTTGCATTCCAAATATAGGATGCTTTTCAAATTCTACATTATCTAATTCTCCATTTAAAGCAGCTGTTATCATGGCTCTGGTAAAGCTAAGTTTCATTCTTTTGCCTACCCCATAACCTCCTCCAGTCCATCCTGTATTTATCATCCAAACATTTACTTTATGCTCTTCCATTTTTTTACCCAATAAGGCAGCATATTTACCTGGGTGCAGTGGTAAAAAAGGAGCTCCAAAGCAAGCACTAAATGTAGCTTTTGGTTCGGTTACACCAGCTTCTGTTCCAGCAATTTTTGCAGTATAACCACTTATAAATTGATACATGGCTTGTCCAGTGCTTAATTTACTTATTGGTGGCAAAATGCCATAGGCATCACAGGTAAGAAAGAAAATATTTTTTGGTAATCCCCCAATGCTTGGTTCTTGAGCATTGCTAATAAAATGCAAAGGATAGCTTACTCTAGTATTTTCTGTTATGGTTTTGTCGGCAAAGTTTATTACGTTAGTTCCCTCAAAAAAACCTACATTTTCTACTAAGCCACCATTAGGGCGAATAGCATGAAAAATTTCTGGTTCTTTATCTTCGCTAAGATCAATTACTTTGGCATAGCAGCCACCTTCAAAATTAAAAACACTATCGTTTGTCCAGCCATGCTCATCATCTCCAATTAATTTTCTGTTAGGGTCGGCACTTAAAGTTGTCTTTCCAGTTCCACTCAATCCAAAAAATATAGCCACATCATCATCATTTCCCATGTTAGCACTGCAGTGCATGCTTAAAACTTGGTGTTGGTGGGGTAAAAGAAAATTTAGAATGGTAAATATTCCTTTTTTCATTTCGCCTGTATAGCCAGTGCCTCCAATTAAAATAGTTTTGTGAGTAAAAGATACAACAGCAAAATTGTGTTGTCGTGTACCATCAACAGCAGGATTTGCTTTAAAACTTGGGGCGTTTATAATATGCCAATCAGCTTTAAAATCTTCAAGTTCTTCATCGTGTGGGCGTAAAAACATATTGTGTGCAAACAAATTGCTCCAAGGTGTTTCGTTTACCACTCTAATGTTTAATCTGTAATTTGTATCGGCACAAGCAAAACAATCTCTAACCCAAAGCTCCTGTTTATTCCCTAAGAATTGCAACATTTTTTCTCTAAGTTGCAAAAAATATTTTTCTTCAATGGCTATGTTAAAGTTATTCCAGTCAACTGTATCTGTAGTAATTGAATCTTTAACAATAAATTTATCTTGTGGGCTACGACCTGTAAATTCACCAGTATTTATACACAGTGCACCTGTGCTATTAAGCTTTCCTTCTCCACGTAAAATGGTTTGCTCAATAAGTTCTTCAGGTGATAATTGATAATGAATATTGGAGTTGATATTTAAACCAAGTTGTTGTATTTGATTTGCAGAAAGTGTAATGAATGATGGTACTGACATATGCTAATCTTTAAACTAACTTACATTTGTTAGTATTGCAAAAAAAGGGAATTTAATAACATAAATATAACTTAGTGTATCATGTACACTTTTGTTTTTTTTGATAAATTTGTTTTTTGCAAACTATTACGCACAGCATCAAGTTAAATTCACAAAGCAAAAACATAACATCACTAAGGTTGACTTATAAAATATTAAGTATCACATATAAGTAATTTGCCACTATTTTTACCCCTTCAATAATTTGGCAATATGTTTAAATATTTTTTATGTTTTTGGATGATGATAGGTGTTGTGGCTTGCAAAAACGATAAAAAAGATGCAACAACAGCGTCAAAATCCAACACTCAGGCACCCGTTTTTGTAGAAGTAATGATTGCTAAAAACAGCACAGTTACTAGCAATATTGAAGTAAATGGTTCGGTTTTGCCCAACGAAAATTTGGATATTTATCCCGAAATTTCTGGTCGATTGGTTTTGTTAAATGTGGGTGATGGGTCTAGAGTAAGTAAAGGAACTATATTGGCAAAAATTAATGATGCCGATTTGCAGGCTCAACTTAAAAAATTAAAAATTCAAGTAGATCTTGCTCAAAAAACAGAAGAAAGACTAAGAAAGTTATTGGCTGTAAATGGAATAAACCAAGCAGACTATGACATGGCTTTGAACCAACTTAACAACCTTAAAGCTGACATTGATATTGTACAAACTAGTATTGATAAAACTATAGTAAAAGCTCCATTTGATGGTGTTTTGGGACTAAGAAAAATAAGTCCAGGTGCTTATGTTACCCCTCAAACTATACTCACTACATTGTTGCAAACCAATAAAGTAAAAATAGACTTTAGTGTGCCCGAAGAATTTGCAAGCCAAATGAAAAAAGGAAAAAGCATTGATATTCAAAGTTCAAATCAAAAACTAACTGCAACCATATTGGCAACTGAGCCAGAGATTAATGCCACTACAAGAAATCTTAAGGTTAGAGCAATTTTAAACGAAGGGCAAATTGCTGCTGGTAGTTTTGTAAAAATACAAATTGTACAAAATGCCAATACTAGTACAAGTATAGTTATACCCACAAGTTGTATTATACCAGAAGCAAAAAGTAAAAAAGTAGTAGTTATAAATAACGGAAAAGCCAATTTTGTAAATGTAGAAACAGGACTAAGAACTGCAGATGGAATACAAGTTACTAAAGGATTAAAACTAGGCGATAGCGTTGTAATTACTGGCGTTTTATTTGTAAGGCCAAATAGTATTTTAAAGGTTAAGAGTGTGAAATAAATATTACTTTACCTTTTCCACCACACCCAAACTAAACAAGGCATAATCATAAGCCACTGGATCTTTAGGATTTAGTTGTTTTAAAATATTGGTAAGCAATACGGCATTTTCCCAATTGGCTTTTGCATTTGGTGGCAATAATTCTAACTTTATAGCAACGTTCAATACATGCACATCTAGTGGAATAATTAATTGAGATGGAGCTATGTTTTTCCATAAACCAAAGTCAACACCATGTTTATCATGCCTAACCATCCATCTTAAAAACATATTTATACGTTTACAGGCACTTTTTTTAAATGGGGCACCAATATGTTTTTTTCTTAATTCATGTTCATTGCCATGAATTTGGTTGCTAAAAAAATAATTGTAAAAACCATTTAAAGCATTTTCAATATTAATTTCTCCCTTAGGTGTATGTTTTGTAAAGGCTGTTTCTAACGTTTTTTCATTGTTTATTTTAAAGTGGTGATGCAAAAATTTCAAGAAAATTTTGCAATCTTCATATCCAAAAGTTCTGTGGGCAAATTTTGCAAACAAAGTATTATGTTTTTTTGGCTGATAATCCAATATAAACTCATAAGGATTATTGTTCATTAACTGCATAAACCTATTTGCAGAATTAATGATGTTTTTCCTATTTCCCCACGAAAAAATAGCTGTAAAAAATGCAGCAATTTCAATATCTTGCTTCTGTGAAAATTGATGTGGAACAGAAATGGGGTCATTACTAATAAAATCAATATGGTTGTATTGCTCTAGTTTTTGGCTTAATAAAAGTTTGATGTTGGGTTTTATGAACGTCATGTAAAAATTTTCTTTTTAAAAAAGCAAGTAAAGATGCCCTAAAATTAGGCTCAACCCCTTACTTTTGCCGAAAATTTGGGAATAATATGATGTGTAAAAGCCTAAAATGTTTTATAATTGCTTGTTTATCAATGGTTTTATCTATTGGCGTTTATGCTAATGAAGATACAACGCAAATCCCAAATGCACCACACCCAACTAACGAAGGACATGCTGCACCAAAAGAAGCTGGAGATTTTGAGCCCGGTACTGTAATCATGGAACATATTATGGATAACCACGATTTCCATTTGTTTGATTATAATGGTCATCCAGTTTCAATTCCATTGCCAGTTATTGTTTTTACAAAAGAAACTGGCTTAAAAGTTTTTATGAGTAGCAGGTTCGAGCATGGTCATGCAGCTTATCAAGGTTTTAAATTAGTTCATGGCGAAATTGTAGCTGTAAACGAACAAGGAGTAAAAACAGAAAGTAAAGTGTACGATTTTTCACTTACAAGAAATGTAGTACAAATGTTTTTGTCGTTAATTATCTTAGTAGTTTTAATGCTAAACATCGCTAAAAAATATAAAAAACAAGGAGCAAAGCAAGCACCAAGTGGTTTTCAAAATGCTGTTGAGCCTGTAATTACTTTTATAAGAGACGAAGTTGGAAAAAGCAACTTAGGCAATAAATACGAAAAATACATGCCTTATTTGCTTACTGTATTTTTCTTTATTTTAATATGTAATTTATTTGGTTTAATACCAGGTAGTGCCAATGTTACAGGCAATATTGCCTTTACAGTTGTTTTAGGTGTAATTAGTTTTATAGCCATTTTATTTAGTACAAATAAACATTTTTGGGGTCATATTTTTAATCCACCAGTACCAGGGTTTGTAAAACCAATTTTAATTATTGTTGAATTTTTAGGTGTATTTACAAAGCCATTTGCATTAATTATTAGGTTATTTGCAAATATGGTAGCTGGCCACATGATTATTACTTGTTTAGTGATGATGATTTTTATTTTCTCTAAACTAAGTTTAGGTGCAGGTTTGGGTTTTGCACCAGTTTCTTTAGCATTTACTATTTTTATATATATTATTGAAGTGTTGGTTGCTTTTATTCAAGCTTTTATCTTTACTAATTTAACAGCAGTGTTTATTAGTCAAGCTTTTGAAGGAGAGCATCATGAGGATGAAGCACATGCACATCATTAATATTTAAATTGTAATAAACATTTTTTTTAATTAAAAAAAGCAAATACTATGTCATTATTGAACATTTTATTAGATGGTAGCATTTCAAACATGGGTGCTGCAATTGGTGCTGGATTAGCTGCAATTGGTGCAGGTATCGGTATTGGACAAATTGGTAAAGGAGCTGTAGAAAGTATTGCTCGTCAACCAGAAGCTGCAAACGATATTCGTTCTAACATGATCTTAACTGCTGCCTTCGTAGAGGGTGTTGCGTTATTCGCAGTTATTGCATCTGTATTAGCAATCTTCATCAAGTAATCATCTAATTACTGATTTTAAAATGCCCAAAGCACAGGGCGATGGGCATTTTAATTATTAAAAACCTTATTTAAATTTATATATGCAACTGTTACAACCAGGTTTAGGTCTTTTGTTTTGGACATTCTTAGCCTTTATTACTGTTTTTCTTATCCTAAAAAAGTTTGCTTGGGGTCCAATTTTATCTACTTTAAAAGAAAGAGAAGAAGGAATTGCAGCATCAATTGCCACTGCCGATAAATTAAAAGCAGAAATGGCTCAAATGGCTAGCGAAAATGAAGCATTAATGCAAAAAGCTAGAGAAGAGCGTGCTACTATGATTAAAGAGGCAAAAGAAACTTCCGATAAAATGGTTGCTGAAGCAAAAGATAAAGCAAAAGCAGAATATGATAGAATTGTAGGTGATGCACAAGTTGCCATTAACCAACAAAAAAATGCTGCTATTACTGATGTTAAAAATCAAGTTGGTGCTTTAGTAATTGAAGTAAGTGAGAAAATTTTAAGAAGAGAGTTAAGTAACAAATCAGAACAAGAAAATTATATCAAAGAATTAGCTTCAGCTGTAAAGTTGAATTAATATGTAAATGTGAAAATTAGCAAAAGTTTTTGCAAATAAATTTTCAAATTTTCAAATTTTCAAATCAAGCAATGCCCAATCCACGTTTAGCACATAGATACGCAAAAAGTTTAATTGATTTAAGTATCGAAAAAAATCAATTGGAAACTACAATTGCCGACATGAAATTTTTACAATCTATTTGTAGAAGTAATAAAGATTTTGTGCAAGTTTTGCAAAGTCCAATAATTAATTCAACTACAAAAAATAAAATTGTAGAAGCTGTTACCAAAACTCGTGTTAGTGAATTAACAAATTTGTTTGTTAATTTACTAATTAATAAAAGCAGAGAGGGAGATTTGCCAGAAATAGCAGATTCGTTTGTACAACAGTATAACGATATTAAAGGCATTCATCAAGTAAAACTTACAACGGCTGTAGCCATTAGCGATGATTTAAAAAATAGTATTGCTACAAAAGCTGCAACAGAAGCCGGTTTGGGTAAAGTTGAAATTGAAACAAAAGTTGATGAAGATTTGATAGGTGGTTTTGTATTAGAATTTAATAATAATTTAGTGGATGCTAGTATTGCAAGAGATTTGAGAGATATAAAAACACAATTTAGCAAAAACATTTATGTAAATTCGATAAGATAATAAAACAAAGGCAAATATTAAAAGGCAAAACCAAAAAATTTTTGGTTATTACTTTTAACTTTTGATTTAATAAATTTATAATTTAAAATAGATTAAAATGGCAGACATTAAACCTGATGAAATTTCAGCGATTTTAAGACAGCAATTAA
>JBMLOQ010000111.1:0-4433 GCA_049242885.1 Chitinophagaceae bacterium | reverse complement strand
ATTGGAAGTTGCTTTTGAAGATTTGAATTGTATAAATAGAAATGCTTAGGTATATGTTGGTTGTAAAAACTTGGATACTCCTACAGGTTCTTAAAAATATTTAATACCCTAAAAAGAGTAAATCAAATACAAGATAATTTACCATAAAAAATAAAAAAGAGGCTATCTCGAAAGTACGAGGTAGTCTCTTTTTTAATCTGTGAGGTAATGGAGAAAATTTTTGTATAGCTAATTCTCTAAGAATTTATTTTTCTTTTTAGACAGCCTTACAAAATTTATTCAATTTTTTTAAGCTTTTAGCTCTTTATAATACTGATGGAAATAAGGTATAGTTTCTATGCCTTTGTAAAAGTTGAAAACATCATACTTTTCATTAGGGCTATGTAAATTATCACTATCCAAGCCAAAGCCTAAGAATACAATTTTTATACCCAATTCTTTTTCAAACAAAGCACAAATTGGTATGCTTCCACCGCCTCTGCAAGGAATGGGTTCTTTGCCAAAAGTAGTTACAATGGCTTTAGCTGCTGCTTGATATTCTGTACTATCAATTGGTGTCATATAAGGTTCACCACCATGATGCTCAGTAGCTTTTACAGTTACTCCTGTTGGAGCGATACTCGTAAAATATTTTAATATTTTTTCTGTTATTACTATGCTCGATTGGTTGGGTACTAATCTACAACTAATTTTTGCAAAAGCTTTGCTAGGCAATACCGTTTTTGCACCTTCTCCTGTATAGCCACCCCAAATGCCATTTACTTCCAAAGTTGGTCTAATTCCAGTTCTTTCATTTGTAGTATATCCTTTTTCGCCCCAAAGATTATCTATTCCCAAATCGGTTTTATAGTGATTTTCGTTAAATGGTGCAGCAGCCATTTTTGCTCTTTCTTCATCAGTAGCTTCAACTACATCATCATAAAATCCTGGAATAGTTATATGATTATTTTCGTCGTGGCAACTAGCAATCATTTTACTTAAAATGGTTATAGGATTTGCAACAGCACCTCCATAAACCCCACTATGTAAATCCCTATTAGGCCCTGTAACTTCAACTTCTATATAACTTAATCCTCTAACACCAACATCAATGCTTGGAGTATCCATGCTTATCATGCTGGTATCGCTAATTAAAATTACGTCTGCTTTTAATAGTTCTTTATTAGCTTTTACAAAAGTTCCCAAGTTAGGGCTGCCAATTTCTTCTTCACCTTCAATTAAGAATTTAACATTGCATTGCAAAGTTTCAGTATTTACAAGCGTTTCAAACGCCTTAACGTGCATAAAAAACTGACCTTTATCATCACAACTTCCTCTTGCAAAAATTTTTCCATCTTTAATTACTGGTTCAAAAGGACCACTATGCCAAAGTTCTAAAGGGTCGGCAGGTTGTACATCGTAATGTCCATAAACTAAAACTGTGGGTAATTTTTCATCAATTATTTTCTCTGCATAAACTATTGGATGCCCAGCAGTTTGATAAATATTTGTTGTGGTTGCACCTGCTGTTTTTAAATGACTTTCTACACTAGTAGCACAAGTAATCATATCTTGTTTGTGTTCACCTCTTGCACTAACACTAGGTATTTTTAAAAGGTCTAACAACTCGTTTAAAAATCTTTCTTTATGTTGTTGTTGATAGTTTTGCCAAACTTGCATATTTATAAATTTTGGATGTAAAAGTAGGGTAATTAATGCCTACAATTTTTTGAATAAAGTAATGAAATACTTGATTTTTTTTAATAGATAAAGGTGCAACCGAAATTGCACCTTTTTTGATTTGGACTTTAAAAAATATGATTACTTTTTTGATGTTTTTTTAGCGTATTCCATAATTGCCTCAATGGTTTTTTTGCTAGGACTCATAGATTTATCTTTTAATTCATCAGCAGCTTTGGCAGCTTTTTTTAGTTTTTTTAATTCTTTCGATAGTTCTTCGTCTGTAGTTAAAGCCTTATCTATAGCCATCTTTAAAATGGGTGAGGCCTCTCCATACAAATATTGTATGATTTGCTCTTTCGTAAATTTTTTCATTAAATATTGTTTGCTGTTTACAAATACAGCTTTCGAGAGGGTATGCAAGAATTACTTGTATATAAACGAAAGGCTACACATTTTATTGTATAGCCTTTATTTTTTAATATTTTGAGTTCTTAAATTTTAGTTATTGCTCTTGCAACTTAGTATTTAGAGTTATCATTTGTAAAGCAGTTAAAGCAGCCTCC
Organism: Chitinophagaceae bacterium; assembly: GCA_049242885.1. Taxonomy (GTDB): domain Bacteria; phylum Bacteroidota; class Bacteroidia; order Chitinophagales; family Chitinophagaceae; genus CAIVPM01. Next base: position 2,208 of record JBMLOQ010000111.1, on the reverse strand, counting down.
TCGCCTTTATGGCCATGAATGCCTCCAAGTCTTTCGTATGCTTCAGCTTCATTATTTAGGGTTAATACTCCAAAAATTACAGGCACAGTAAGTTGTAAATTAAGTTGCACTGTGCTTTCAGCTACAATATTGCATACATAATCAAAATGTGGTGTACCACCTTTAATTACAGCACCCAACATTATGTAGGCATCTGGCGTTTTTTCTGAAAAAGCATAATGCTGTTTAACTGCAAAAGGAATTTCTACAGCTCCTGGTACTTCAATAGAGATTACTTTTACTTGATGCTCTTTTAAGATTTTTTTAGCACCTTTCTCTAGTTTATCAATTATTGCTTTGTTCCAACTTGTTTTTACAATAACAACAAAGGCATTCTTTTTGGTAAGAATGCCTTTGTTGTTAATATTAAGTCCTTTACTACTCATATTTATTTTATACTAAATTCGTTTTTTTCGATGCTTAATTTATAGATATCTTTATCAATATCATTAGCTTTAGCAGTTGGGTATTTAGTTTTTATTTCTTTGTATAACTCTACAGCTTCTTTGTTTTTGTTTAAAGTTTCATACAATTTACCAGCACGCCATAAGTATTCTGCACTCATATTTTGATCTTGAACAAAATGGTTACCCGCTTTTTTGTAATATTCAATAGCATCTTCTTTTTTGCCAGCTTCGCTATAGGCATCAGCTAAGGCACCATATGCCACCATTTGTACAGGCTTGCTACTTGTGCTAAAATCTTTTAAATGCTCAATTGCTTTATTAAATTCACCCAATTTTAAATAGCTAATACCTGCGTAGTAATGAGCTAAATTTGCAGCAGGTGTACCACTATGGTTTTTAATAACGTATAAAACCCCTTTGCTTTGTCCATCACCATCTAAAACTTTACGGCTACTATCTTGTGCAAAATAATTTTCTGCAGCAAAAATGGCTTCAGCAGCTTTATTATTTGCAGGTTTTGCAATATATTCTTTATAAGCCCAAAATCCACCTACTAAAACGATTATACCAGCTATTACACCCAATATAACTTTTTGATTAGTATTCCAAATTTTTTGAAGTTTCGATAAAAAATCTCCACCTACCACTTGTTCGTTCATCTTTATTTGTTTTATTAAAATTTATTATTTGTTAAAATTAATCTTTTATAAACTCGTAGTTAGCATCTACATACACATCTTTATACACTTCATCATCGTTTGGCCAAGGTGATTCTTCTGCAAAACGAACACTTTCTTCTACTACTAAATCAATTTTTTTGTTTATAGCGTCTAAATCTGCTTGTGTAGCAAAACCATTATCCAATATAGTTTTAGCAACTGTATTTATAGGGTCTTTGTCTTTGTAATCATCTACTTCTTCTTTGCTACGATATTTTTGTGGGTCGCTTATGCTATGTCCTTTGTAGCGATAAGTTTTCATTTCCAATAAAGTAGGTCCTCCATCTTCTTTTGCACGTTTTACAGCTCTTGCCACAGCATCGTGCACAGCCTCAGGGCTCATACCATCAACCATATCACCTGGCATATCGTAAGCATCGGCCAATTTATAAATATCAGTTACATTACTTGTTCTTTCAATACTTGTACCCATGGCGTAATTGTTATTTTCGCAAATAAAAATTACAGGTAATTTCCAAAGCATAGCCATATTAAAGGCCTCGTGTAGCATACCTTGCCTTGCAGCACCATCACCAAAATAGCAAAGCACCACATTGCCAGTACCCTTATATTTTTCGGCAAATGCTAAACCTGCACCTGTACCAATTTGAGCACCAACAATACCATGACCACCAAAAAAGTAGTTTTTAACATCAAAAAAGTGCATGCTACCACCTTTACCTTTTGCACAGCCTGTGGCTTTACCATATAATTCGGCCATACAAGCATTTGCAGAAGTGCCTTTTGCAAGTGCTAAACCATGATCACGATAGGCAGTAATAAATGGATCTTGGTGGTTGGTGGCTGTCATACAACCAGCTGCAATGGCTTCTTGACCAATATAAGCATGGAAAAATCCTCTAATTTTTCCTGCCATTTTATACATTTCTTCAGCTTTAAGCTCGAATTGACGAATAAGAACCATCAATTCATACCAATACAAATAAGTTTCTTTAGTAAATTTTGTAGGCACTTTTTTATTTTTAAGTGTGCAAATATAATGTTATTGGCAATACATTTTAAGATGTGGATTAGTTGTAAAT
>JBMLOQ010000110.1:0-5664 GCA_049242885.1 Chitinophagaceae bacterium | reverse complement strand
ATGATTTATTTTTACACAAAATCATCAACAAAAAAACCGCAAAAACCTCAACAATAAATTAATAAAAATGCCACTTTTAGAGTGGCATTTTTTAGTTTAAAATTTATCTTGCAGGCACAGCACTTAAGGGTAAATCTCTTTTTAGCATTTCGTTTTTATTAGCCATTTCCCAAGCAGTGTAATACACTAATAAACTTCGTTTATGCATTAAGTTAAAATTAATTTTATCTACTGTATCAGTAGGTTTATGATAATCTTTGTGTACTCCATTAAAGTAAAAGATAATTGGTATGCCTTTGGCCGCAAAGTTGTAATGGTCGCTTCTAAAATAAAATCTATTGGGATCTTTTGGATCGTTATACCTTCTGTCAACCTCCATATTTACATACCATTTATTTACACTATCTGTAATTGGTTGCAACTCTGTGCTTAATTTATCTTCTCCAATGGCAAAAACATAATTATTACTATCGCCTTTGTATGATGGGTCTATTCTACCTATCATATCAATATTTAAATCTACACTTGTTTTGGCTAATGGAAAAGTTGGATTATCTGCATAAAACTTGCTTCCCCACAAACCTTTTTCTTCTCCACTTACTGCCATAAAAACCATTGTTCTTCTTGGCCCATCCCCTTTTGCTTTTGCTTTAGCAAAGGTTTCTGCCAATTGCATAACTGCAGTTGTACCACTTCCATCATCATCAGCTCCATAATAAATTACGTCTCCACGCTTTCCTAAATGGTCGTAATGACCAGTAATGAAAATATATTCGTCCTTTTTATCACTACCCTCTACTATTCCAATTACATTGCTGCTTTCTAAAGTTGCTGTGTTTTTTTGAATCATCAATTTAGTTTCGGCAAAGTAGTTTCCTATATTAATTTCTTCGAACTGTTTTTTTGTAGGCACAAATGTTCTACCTAATAGAGCTGCTCCTACTTTTTCGCTTACGGTAATTGTAAAAAAGCTAGTAGCATTTGGCCTATTAATTGTCATATTACCTTTTGGGTTCATGGGTGTTTTTTTGGGGAAATCGCTACCAATAACTATTAACCCAATTGCTCCATTGGTTTTAGCTATACCTGCTTTTGCAAATGCAGTACCTGGCCCCATAACCCTTGTTCCTGTTTGTGCTGTGGGTGTTGGTGCATCTTTTGGTAAACCATCTAGCACTATTACAACTTTTCCTTTTACATCAATATTCTTGTAATCGTTTTGCTTATCGTTACTTAAACCATATCCAACAAAAACTGTGTTAGAAAAATCAAAGTCACAACTGGCAACATTAGCTAGACTAAATGAAAAATCTTTGTCGAGCAAAAACAATTCCCCATTTACTTTTAAATGTTGGTTTATTAATTCGTCCTGATACACGTTGTACACCTGCTGAAAACTACTTCCATTACCTGGCAAAAGGCCATGTTTTTTAAAATGTGCTTCAATAAAAGCTGCAGCTTTTTTTTGCCCTTCTGTAGCAGTTTCTCTTCCTTCCATTTTATCACTTGCCAATATAGTTAGCTTATCTTTTAGTCCTTGCTCTGTTATATACTGGGCAAATTTTTGGGCTTTCTCGTTTTTTTGTGCTATTGCAATGTTTGCAAAAAATATGGTTACTAACCAAAGTCTTTTCATTTGTGATTTTTTTAATGATATGAAATTATACTAAAACTATTTGTAAAATTATCTGCCAATTGCATTGCTTTGGCATTAGGTTGCATTATTGATACTTGACCCTTAAAATCTATATTTTTAAACCAAGATGCTACATTAATTTTAATCAAAATTTTTGATAAAAGTGTATTATTTGAGGTTATTGGCAATTTAATTTTTTTATTGGCATTGAATGGTGCTTTATAACCGCCTATATGAAATTGAAACATATTTCTAAAAACTTGGCAGTTTTTACAAGATCCCTCAAGTTTGGCATGTATATATCCAGAATTCCATGTCCAATACATACCATTTAATGGGTCTAAACTTCCATTTAATACACCTTTTAAAGTAGTTGTACTATCTACACCTACATTAAACTCTAAAGCCTTAAATGCATAGGTTTTGGGTAATTTAAACTGAATTTTTAAGCTACTATCTTCAGCTGCATTTAACAAATAATAATTTTTAAACTCTTTATTGCTTGTTCCATTAAAAACAAAATTTCCTACATACAACTTAAGCAAATCAATAGTGATAGAATCTTCACCATTTGTAGTAACGTACCAATTGTTTTTTAAAACTAATGGACTATTGTTATAGTAAGGCACAAACTGAATAGTTATGTTTTTATTTTGTGCATGCAAAAATCCACAGAAAAAAAAACTCAATCCTACAATCCTAATTTTTTTGTTCATACTTTTCAATAGAATCTACGGCTTACATCCTTTCTTTTAAAAATGCAATAGCTTTTGTATGTGCATCATCTGTAGCCTCCTTATTAAATACAGGATTACTTGGATTTGCAAAGCCATGCCCTGCATCATATTTATGTAGTGTTATTTTTTTGCCTAATGTGTTCATATTTGCTTCAAACTCATCAACCATAGTCATGGGTATACCTTTATCCTTTGTTCCAAAAAAACCAATAACATCACAATTTAAAGCATTCAACTTTTCTGTGTTATTTTCTGGCCTTCCATAATACATTATACATCCTTTTGCTTGTTTACCAGCCAATAAAGAAGATTGTAAACTCCATGCACCGCCAAAACACCATCCAACTGTATAAATATCTGCTTTTCCTCCAGCATAAGCAATAGCTGCATTTACAATGGTTACTAGCCTGTCCGTTTTTGCACCACTCATGTACTTCATAGCACTATCTCGGGTAGTAGCAATTTTACCATCGTACATGTCGATAGCTAAAACATTTACATTTTCTAATTCCGCTGCAAAAGCATCAGCTTCTCTTTTAATGTTATCGTTTAAGCCCCACCATTCTTGAATTACAAACAACCACTTGTTGCTTTTCTTTTTTGATTTAATAAAATATGCACCTGCATTTGTACCATCTTTTGTACTAAAACTTACCATTTCGCCTTTTGCATCTTGTAATACAAAGGGCGTTGGATTGGGGTGCAATGATGCAAATCCAGGCTTTAAAGCATCGTTTTGAATATCGTTTCTACTATCTACAGCATAGCATGCAATATAGCTTTCAGTAGATAAAACATTATCTAGGTTTGATTTTTTGGTATAACTAAGTAATGCTGCTGCAATAAATGCAACCACAGAAAGTAAAAGTATTTTTTTCATGAATTTTATTTATAGAAAGTAAATATACAATCAAAAAAAAAATTCTTTAGCAATGTTTTAACAAAACTATTTTATAAAAAACGTTTTATGGTAGAATTATTGTTCACTTTTGTAGTAACAATGGTTTTATTTGTTCACTTTAAATTGTTTTATATGAAAAATGTTTTTACCCTTTTAAGTTTAGTTGCAGTTTTTAGTATTACAAGCTGCACAAGTGTTTATAAAAACACACAAATGCCCGATGATTTATACTATGCACCAACTACTCCTAAAATAGAAGAAGAAAAAGAAAAAACCGAAGAGGAAAAGGAGCAAGAAAGAGAAGACAGGTTTATAAAACAAAAAGTACAAAACCGTGCTCGTTGGAATAGTATTGACGATTATGCTTATTGGAATGATACAAGATATAATCATTGCAACTGTAATTGCAATAATAATCTTAATTGGAATAGCTACAATATTGGATGGGGCAACACTTACAACAACTGGCTTTGGTACAATAGCTTCAACAACCCCTATACTTTATTTATACCTTATACTGCTCCAAACATTATAAAAAACACTAGTAGCTTTACGCCAATAAGGGCATTTGGAAACACAAATACAAGCAATAATAATTTTGTATTTAATCCTAAATTACAAGCATTCCAAGGGAATAATAATAACACAAACAAAACCAATAGCAATCAAACACAGAGTGTAGGAGGAAAAATCATTAGATTATTTGGTGGAGGCAACAACTCCACAACTACACCAAGTAGTAGTGCTGGTGGCCAAAGTGGAGGCTTTAAAAGTACAGGAAGCAGTAGTAGCACACCACGAAGAGGTAGAGGGTAAACTTAATGTGCAACATTATTTATTAGATTCAAAAAACAAAAATTATGAAAAAATATTTACATATATTACTTATAGTAGTATGCTCTAAACTTAATGCACAAACACCAGATGATGCACTAAGAAATGCTTGGCATATTGGTAATGGAACTGCAAGAAACATTGGTGCAGGAGGAGTTATGGCAAGTTTGGGTGGAGATTTAAGTGCAGCCCAGATAAATCCAGCAGGATTGGCATTTTATCGCACTAATGAATTTGCTCTTTCGCCTTCTTTTTTACTTCAAAGCAATCGTTTTGGCTATAGAGGCACAGACTCTTTAAACAACAAAAACATATTTAATTATGGTACAAGTGGTTTTGTTATTAGCTCACAAAAAATGAACAATAAAAAATGGTTGAATAATGCTTTTGCCTTAACAGTTTCACAACTAGCTAGTTTTAACAACAACATTCAATTTAAAGGCTTTAACAATGCAAGCTCTTTTAGCGAACAATATATTGAAGAATTAGTAAATGATGGTGCAGATACTACAGCAGCATTAAGCAATTATATTTTTGGTTCTTCATTAGCATTTAGAACCTATTTAATTGATACTATTTCTGGGCCAGGTGGTGTTCTTAGGGGTTATCAAAGTTTAGTTCCAATAAATACTGGCGTAAACCAAGTATTTAGTAGCAACAATCGAGGCGGTTTTCATGAAATAAATTTAGCATTTGCAAGTAATTATATGGATAAATGGTATTTGGGTGTTGGATTAAATATTCCTATAATTCATTTTAGTAAAGATGTTTACTATAAAGAAAGCGACGCAACAAATAACACCAATAATAACTTTAGTTTTTTTGAATACAAAGAAAATTTTACCAGCAATGGAGTTGGTGTTGGATTAAAATTAGGAGCCATTTACAAACCTGCTACATACTGGCGTGTAGGGTTTACATTTCATACACCGCAGTTTATTAGTTTCAAAGATAGAGTTAGAAGCGAAATGACTACCAATACAGAATCCTATGCAGGAACAATTACAGAAAGCAGTGATGCTTTAAATAGTGGCAATCCTGGATACAGAGATTATACTTTAACAACTCCTTGGAGAGCAATTGCAAGTGCTAGTTATGTATTTAGAGAGGTAAGTAATACTAAAAAACAAAGAGCATTTTTAAGTGCCGATATTGAATATGTTAATTACAGAGGTGCCCGATTTAGCAAAACAGATGAAGAAGGAAATGCTATAGATGGATATTATGATGCTTTAAATACAGCAACAAAAAATTATTTAAGAGGGAATTTTAATATTAAATTGGGAGGTGAAATAAAGTTTGATCCAATAATGTTTAGAGCTGGTATAGGTTATTTTGGAAGTCCTTACAAAAACGATAATATAGATGCCAACAGATTTACACTTAGTGCTGGAATTGGTTATAGAAATAAGGGGATGTTTATAGATGTTGCCGTAGTGCAACAAACTTTACAAGATGCTCAATTTGCGTACAGGCTGATAGATAAACCAAACACTTTTGCACAACAAAGAACAATACTTACAAACATTGTGGCTACTCTAGGTTTTAAGTTTTAA
>JBMLOQ010000109.1:1902-3245 GCA_049242885.1 Chitinophagaceae bacterium | reverse complement strand
ATTTTTAGTGGTTTTTTGTTTGCCAATCATAAAAAATGGGCATTTGCTTTACCATTGGCATCTATGCTTATAAGCGATATAGTGTATGAAGTTTTGTTTAGAATAGGAAAAACCCAGTATGGTGGTTTTTATGGTACAGAACAATTGGTAAATTACATATTAATATTATCAACCACTTGTTTAGGTTTTGGGATTACAAAAATTAATGTTGCAAAAATTGCTGCTGCGGCAGTTGCTGCTCCAACTTTGTATTTTTTACTGAGTAATGCTGCTGTATTTATTGGTGGTGGAGGATGGCATCATCCAAAAACCTATTCAGGCTTTGTACAAACAATGGCAGATGGCCTTCCTTTTTACAAACAAAGTCTAATTGGTACAGCAATTTTTAGTGTAGTATTATTTGGTGGATACGTTTTTTTATATAAAAAAGAAACATCCATACAAACAGCTTAAATTAGCTTTAAAAGCCCGTGAGGGCTTTTTTTATTTTAAATTACTAATATTTTGCACCGCCCCTGTAATAAAAATGTAATTATTGCTACTATTTTATTGTTTTTATATTGATTTTAGAGTAGGATAGGGGTTAAGGCTTCTTTTTCATCATATTTGCACACTTAAAAATTAAATGTTATGGGTTGGTTTTTGTTTATTATAGGTACATTGGGTTGGCATATTGGAATGTATGGCATGTTTAAAAAATCAGGAATTGAGGGTTGGAAAGCCTTTGTGCCATTTTACAATACCTGGTGTATTGTAAAAAAAATCAACTTAAAACAATATTGGTTTTGGTTACAGCTTATTCCAATTGCAGGGCAGTTTATAACTATTTGGATTACAATTATTTATACCATGCACTTTGGGCGTACCAATGTAATACACCATGCAGGTGCTAGTTTATTGCCATTTATTTATTTTCCATATTTAGGTTTTAATAAAGACGACAGATTTATTGGTCAAGAAGCGTTTGATAGATACAAAAAACCAGCAAGTAGAGAATGGATTGATGCTTTAGTATTTGCAACTGTTGCTGCTACTATCATTCGTTCTTTTGTGTTTGAAGCTTATGTAATACCAACAGGTAGTATGGAAAAAACGTTGCAGGTAAACGATTTTTTATTTGTAAACAAAGTGGCTTATGGGCCACGTGTACCTCAAACGCCTTTATCTTTTCCTTTTGTACATAACTTATTGCCATTTTCACAAAAACCAAGTTATTTAAAATGGATTCAAATTCCTTATACAAGATTTAAAGGTTACGATAGTGTAAAAAGAAACGATGTAGTGGTTTTTAATTTCCCCGAAGGAGATACAGTAATTAATTTACCAGAGTATGGAAGTGCAAA
>JBMLOQ010000109.1:0-1802 GCA_049242885.1 Chitinophagaceae bacterium | reverse complement strand
CTTACGAAGGCCATACACTAGATATTAAAGCAGATGGTATTTATATTGATGATAAAAAAGCAACAACTTATACTTTTAAGTACAATTACTATTGGATGATGGGAGATAATAGACACAATAGCCAAGATAGTAGGTTTTGGGGCTTTGTACCAGAAACATTTATTGTAGGTAAAGCTAGTTTGGTATGGTTTAGTTGGGATAAAGGCCCAAGGTTTAGTAGAATATTTAAATTAATAAAATAATCAAGATTTATTAAAAGCCACTATTTTTAGTGGCTTTTTTGTTTTTAAGCTTATTTATTAAAATCACTATAGGCCATTGTGCTGTAGTGGCAAATAAAAGATTATATGAAAAAAATATTTCTTGCTCTATTTATCGTAGCATCATTTGTAGCACAAGCACAAAAAAAACCATTAGACCATAGTGTTTATGATAGCTGGGAAACCATTGGAGAAAAATTAATTAGTGCCGATGGTAAAATTGTAGTGTATACCATAAATGTACAAGAAGGAGATGGTAGATTAGTGATTCAGGAAGCGAGGGGTAAAATTTTACAAATTATTCCAAGAGGATACAATGCTGCCATAAATTATAGCAGTAGGTTTGTTGTATGTAAAATTAAGCCAACTTTTAAACAAACTAGAGACGCTAAAATAGCTAAGAAAAAGGGAGAAGATATTCCAAAAGATAGTTTAGCTATTTTTAATTTAACAACCAATAAGTTAATGAAAATTGAGCGAGTAATAAGCTATAAAATGCCCGAAAATGATGGCGATTGGTTGGCCTATTTACTAGAAAAAAAGTTGCCTCAGATTTATGTAAGTCCATTGCCAGATAGTGCAACCCAAATTAAAAATCTAACTCGACAAACTGAAAAATTGCAGTTACAATTGGATAGTTTAAAAGCAAAACTAAATAATGCTTTAACTAATGGTGTTGCTACACTAGAATTTCCAAAAGAAACCAAACCTACTCCTTTAAAAAAAGAAGATGAAATAGAAGAAGGAACCGAATTGGTGTTAAAAAATTTAAACACTGGGAAAGAGCAAACTATTTCATTAGTGCAAGAATATTTGTTTAGTAAAAATGGAAATGTTTTGGTTGTAGAAACTACAAGAAGAAATAACAGTAAAGCGAAGTCTTTAGTATTAAGTTATCAATTAAAACAAATCATGTTAGCCGATACTTTACAAAAAGATTTTAAAGATGCCAAGCAATTTACTTTTACTGAAAATGGAGAAAAATTGGCTTTTTTGGTTAGCCAAGACACCTCCAAAAATGAATTTAAAAATTATAAACTAGTACAATGCCATTATTCTCCTAGTTTGAAAGATCAAATAGGAAGTTTTAAAATTGAAACAATCAAATTAGGAAAAAAAGAAGAAGAATCCAATTGGAGAATCAATGATAATTCTCCTTTAAGTTTTAGCAAAAGCGGTAACAGATTATTTTTTGGAACTTCACCAAAACTTCCAATTAAAGATACCACTTTGCCAGAGTTTGAGAGAGTGAGTGTTGATGTATGGAATTATAAAGATGAAGATTTAATGACAGTGCAGTTAAAACAACTAGATGCAAAACTTAAAAGAGGATTTACTGCCATGTACGACAATGAAAAAGCCATGACACTGCAAATGGGTAATGATAATTTTAGAATTGTGAGAACTACTCAGGAGGGAGATGGAAAATATTTTTATACAGAATCTGATAGTGGCTATAGAGTTGCTGCTCAATGGCAAGGATTTACATATAAAGATGTTTTTGTAGTTAATAGTTCAACCAATGAAACTAAAAAAATTGCT